>NZ_JCBCUZ010000011.1:0-123783 GCF_059862735.1 Pseudomonas sp. MF06569
GCCCACAGATGGCAATGGGCGTCACCCCTTCATTGAGCAAAAGCAGTATCCGCGCCCGCTGAGCAAGGCTCTGCTCCAGCGTACTCATGCGCAGCCAACCTTGAAGCGTAAGAACGTCGGCGGGCTGCAGTGCAAAGGGAGCAATTGGACGAGGCATGCCTGGAACCATCTCGGGGCGAGGGGTGCACAGTATATCGTTGTACGTTAGAAAATAAACTAACCGCTCACGACACTAGGGCCTGACGCCCTGCGCTAGGCAGGGCGTTCTATAAACACTCACTCCACTAAAGACCCACCTTAGTGTGGGTCGATAGATCTACAGGAACAGAACTGACCGTTGAATGAAGATTAACCTGGCGGAAAACTCAAGTATCAATGGACTGAAGACACGGCCATCGGAGCGCATTATGGGTCCAGATTGACGATCAGAGACTTGGAAGCGCTCTTAATCTTCTGGCCCAAGATCAGGTTACTGCCGAGCACGACCACTCCAGCCACCGGCACTAACGCCTCGGATTTCAGGAAGCCTAGAATGTAACCTCCAAACAAAACCACTGCCATCAATCCACTGATCATACTGGCCAGCATCATGTATTTGAGCGGGTTACCAAAACTTAGAAGGCGCTGCTTTTCTTCAGCCGATATCATCAATTCCTTCTGACATCCCAAGCACACAGTTGGCTGGTTTACATGCAGTAGCGCCTGCTGTTCCTTGTCGATGGGAAATTCTTTTTCACATGCATTGCAGTGAACTTTCAAGCCAAGAATATGTGTAATGGACGAGCTCATTTTGATCCTTAAAAAACACTTGTTAATGAACTGCTTGGCCATGCATGCACGTGGCATGGCAGCGACCGGCGCGAGGCGAGGCAGATTGCTCAAGTTCAGCCAGCGATTGGGGTACGACAGTCTTTGATATCGGCGATGAACGCGTCTTCGAGCTTGGCGGCGTAGTAATGCTCACGGGTGCCAGCAGCACAGGTGCGATACCACTGGATTTCGGTTGGGGTCAAACGCTCGCCCGAGGTCAGGGCAGCTAGCGGTAGTGGCGAGGACTTGTCGAACACCTTGGTAATAACTACTGGCTTGTGCACACGTTGACCGGTCGGCTGGCCGGACTGTGGATCACGCGGGATGATCACTTCGTGTTGAAACCTTTGGACAATGACTTGGTATTCGTGACTTTCCTGGTAGGTATTGCCACCGGTGATCAAACCTTGCTTGGTGCCGGTTATGGGCATGTAAGCGGGTGTAGCCATGGTGATGCTCCTTGCTGAAAAAAAGCAGTTGGAAGACCGAACAATCGGTCAACGCCTGTTTTAAGCATCAAGGTTCATGCCACTTTTAAAATACACATATTTAACAATTAGTTAATGTAATTACACAGACAAAAAAAGCTTTCACCCAGCAAAAACCTGCAAAAGTGCGTAACAAGTTGCGCAAGAAGTTGCGCGCAAGACTGCAGTCCACATGCGGCCTGCCCTACAGGGATTTCCAGCTAATAAATTCGGAATAAGTGCGCAACTTAATGCACACAATGGTTTGCGGCTGTCACTTTGATATTTGGCTCAACAGCCATGAAATTCAGAAGTGTCAAATGGGACGCTTTGCTCTCTTCTATCGCTGAAGAAAAACAACACGTGAAGGGTGAGGGTATTTTGGGCCACTGACGGGGCCAGCGTACAGAGAAGTAGCCTGTACTCTTGCGAAGTACAGGCCAGTCGCGGGTTACACGTCTTTTTTGACTTTGTCCCACTCAGCCTTGAGCTTGGAGACGAAGGATTCTTTTGGGGTTTCCTTGCAGGCAGTCACGACCAGAGGCGTGATTTTTGCGATACCGTCCACATCCAGCACCGCATCTTCAACTTTGCCCTTCTTGTTGATGGCTTCACCCAGGCCGACTGCGGTCGGCTGGAAGCTTTCATCCACTGCCAGGAAATCCGCGCACGTCCATTTTGCGACGGGCTGTTTGGTTTCGGCCTGAGCCAGGGTAGACAGTGCAGCCAGACCCACAGCGCCCATTAACAGAATGTGCTTCTTCATATGCAAATATCCCTATTGTCAAAGATTCAATAATATGTGGTGTGCCGCAAAAAACATAGTATCGAATGATGTTTCTGTCAAAAATAACAGCAAAATCATCCTCTTTAAAACATCACCGTACCCCTTGAGTTCTAGTTAACCGAACAAACAAGAGGCACACTAACGCGAGCAGCGGCCAGTCTATAAATCCGCCATTCATGTACCGAGCCGTTAAAACAGCCCCGATATAATCGACGCTGTTTTAACGTGCATTATTGAGAAAGAATAACCTTCATTGCCTTCTCTTTTGCCGCGTTCCCGAACACCTCATACGCCTGGAGAATGTCAGACAGCGCAAAGCGGTGAGTAATCAACTTCCCGGCATCGATTTTCCCGGACTGCACGGTTTTCATCAGCATGGGGGTGGTATTGGTGTTAACCAGCCCGGTCGAGATGGTGACGTTCTGGATCCAGAGTTTTTCCAGGTGCAGCTCAACGCTTTTCCCATGGACACCCACGTTCGCAATGCTGCCCCCCGGTGCGATAACCGATTGGCAGGTATCGAAGGAGGCAGGAATACCCACTGCTTCGATCGCGACATCCACACCGACCCCGTGGGTCAGCTCGAAAATGCGCTCAACTGCGTTTTGGGTCGTGATGTCGATCACATCCGTCGCGCCAAAGCGCTGTGCAACCTCAAGTCGATTGGTGTCGCCATCCACCATGATCAACTGGGCCGGAGAATAGAACTGCGCCGTCAGCAGCGCCGCCATGCCCACCGGTCCTGCACCGACGATGACCACGCTGTCACCCGGCTTGACCTTGCCGGCAAGCACGCCAATTTCGAACCCGGTTGGCAAGATGTCGCTCAGCATCACCAACGCCTCCTCATCCGCACCTGCCGGCACCGGATAGAGGCTGTTGTCGGCATGGGGGATGCGCACATATTCTGCTTGGGTGCCATCAATGGTGTGCCCCAGGATCCAGCCGCCATCGGCGCAATGGGAGTACATCTGACGCCGGCAGTTTGCACAGCTGCCACAGGAGGTGATGCAGGAAATCAGCACATGATCACCGGGCTTGAAGTTGCGGATGGCAGAGCCGACCGCTTCGACCACTCCCACTCCTTCATGACCCAAGACTGTCCCTTCGGTGACTTCAGGCACATCGCCCTTGAGAATGTGCAGGTCAGTGCCGCAGATGGTGGTGTGCAGGATTCGAACAATGGCGTCGGTCGGTTTGTCGATGACCGGTTGGGGGATATCGGCCCAGGCTTTTTTGCCAGGCCCCAGATAAGTGAGCGCTTTCATGATGGCCATCCTTTACCTGATCAAAAAATAATCAGCACTGCCACTCAGGTGCACCCCGAGTGGCAGCCCCTAAAATCATTGATGCAGTTAAGCAGCCTTTTTCGACAGCGCCCTTGCCGCAGGTCATAAAAAGCCTTTTTGGACTAACGGTGCGGATGAACCGTGAAAGACACCAGCCTCACCACAATCGGCCGCACCACCAGAATGCACAGGAACGCGACAGGCATTGCCAGTTGATAGGCATGCAGCACATTACTTAGATAATCATGCTCAATACCGGCGTTCGCCGCCGTAATCACCAGCGACATCAGGAAGGCCATGATCGTCGACATGTAAAACGCGAAAACGTAGGGCGTAGCCCGTACAGAGAGCTTCAGACGTTTCGAAACCGGGGTTTCAGCAGTTACTTTTGATGTCATACGGGACCTTATCCAGCTTCATTTTCAGGAGTCATGCACCTTAACAAGATCAAAAACCGGCAACTAGACGCCTATCGACAGTTACTTTATAAATAAAAACTTACGAATAGACTCTATGAGACCACCCACAGTGAATCTGCTAGCGGCAATTACCAGCTTTATCAAAGTGGTCGAAACCGGCTCCATCGCAGGCGCAGCCAAAAATCTTGGTCTTAGTGCAGCGGCCGTCAGCCAGACCATCAATCGCCTGGAAGAACATCTCGGTACACGCCTGCTGCAACGCACCACACGCAGCATGGCGCTCACCGAACAGGGAGCGACTTACTATGAAAGGGTGCGACATATTGCGTCCGACCTTGAGTCAGCGCACAGGGCCATCAGCACTGGAGAAACTGAACTTCAAGGGCGGCTTTGCATTGCGTCGACATCCGCATTCGGACGGCATGTGCTGGCCCCTCTGGTTGCGGGCTTTGCTAACCGTTACCCGCGTTTGACCCTGGAGCTGTGTACCACCGATGGCAAGATCAATCATATCCAGGACGGCATTGATCTGAGCCTGCGGATCAAGCCGCAACTGGAAGAAGGCATCGTTGCGCGCAAAATCGCTTCCGTTCCTTTCATCATCTGCGCCTCCCCGGCCTATCTGGCCCGAGCCGGTGCCCCCCGTACTCCCGAGGAACTCCAGCAGCATGCCTGCCTGGCCTTCCGTTACCCGCTGGACGGGCGCTTCCTGCGCTGGGGGTTTATCCGCGAAGGCCAGCACTACTACGCAGCGCTCAACGTCACCGCGATCAGTGATGACATCGATGCGCTGACTCAAATGGCGATTCACGGCGCAGGGATTGCGCGCCTTGCCGAGTTCCTGGCGGCCCCTTTTATCGAGTCAGGTCGACTGGTGACACTGCTTGAAAGTAGCCATGAATCCACCGAGTCCTACGCAGAACCCCTGGATATTTATGCGTGTGTCCAGGATCGCGCCGCCATGACGCCAAAAGTCAAAGCGTTCCTGGACTATTTGACGGCACATATTGAACAACGCTGGACTAAAGACAGTTTTATTACTGTATGACTTTATTAAACGCACCAAAATAGCGCGGCATTTCTTTGGATTAACGTGATAATTTAATACATCCAAAAAACCTATAACAGTTAACTTTTTCACACATTCGTGTTCAGCAGATGAAAATACCAAAGTAAGGGGGCATTCTATTTTTTAATGTACTGTTACACTTAGTTAAAAATGCCATTCAAGGACGAAGCATATGAGTGCCTCAACTAAACGAGGGTGGAAGTGGGCCTACCGCAAGCTGCGTGATCTGCACTGCACGCGCCCTTCTGCCTTTTACAGGGCCACCCTGTACGTTCTTCGCGGGAACACGGGTACATTTGTTTGTGAAGTGACACACAAAAAAATCCGCATTAGCCGCTAACGGCTTTCAGTCTCGTTGCGTGGCTCGCCAGCACATAAATCGCAGGCATTTTATATACCCGTTGAAATCCAGAGGTCTCGCAAGCGCAATGGGGAAGCTCCCATCCTGTTGTTACGCGAGCAAGCCCGTACAATTGCCTGCACCCATTCCCCCCCTTGCCTGACGGAGGGGGGTTGAAGTCACCTGTTGGCTGTCCGGTTGATGAGCCATGCCTGAACGCAAGGCTCATCGAGCCCGTGCCCAAGAAGTCCAGATAATGCCAAAGAAGAAGCAACCCGCAGAGACCCCGGCCGTAACCGCAGCAGACATAGAGCGCTCAATTCAGGCCCTGAACAAAATGGCTGAGCGCCTGTGGGGAGAGGATCGGGTAGCCGAGGCCAAAGCCCTGATCGATGCACTGGATGCTTTGAACCGTGCGCTGGACAGGATCAGGATTGGCGAAAGTCGCCGGGCGGTTACTCTTCACTGAGCACGCCCGCCAGCCGTTCAGATAGAGCAGGCGCTGGCACCGTGTTTTTCAAGATAACGCTGCTGATCTTCATCTGCCTTTTGAAACTCGCCCAGTGCCAGAATCACCGTGGCCACCGGCTTTTCCAACCGCCCGCTGGCATCCAGTTGCTGTATGGCGGCCTGTGCTGATCGGGCTTGTAGATCAGAGTTGAAAAACAAGGCCGAACGGTACTTCACCCCGACATCCGCTCCCTGACGATCGAACGAAGTCGGATCATGCAATGTCCAGAACTGTTCGATCAGGCCACTGTAAGAAATCACCCCCGGCTCGAAGTCGACTTGCACCACTTCAATCCACGCGGCCCCATCTATGGGCGAACGGGCAAAACCGACCCGGCTGTCGATCACTCCCGGTAATAAACGAAACGCGGCTTCAGCCCCCCAAAAACAGCCTGCACCGAAAGTAGCCTGCTCAACATTCACGTCTTCTTCAACATCAGTCATGGGCTGACCTCCTCTTTTTGCGGCAGCAGATGCGAGTGCAACTGGTCGATATGTTCAGGCCCGATACCACAGCACCCTCCAACAATACTGGCGCCTGCCGCCACCCACGACCTGGACCAGTGCAGGTATGACTCTGGCCCCAGATCGCTGCGAATCTCCAGCAAGGTGCTGTTTGCTTTTGCCTGTGTACTGACAGGAGGAAACGCATTGGCGTAAACCCCAAGCTCAGCGGTTTGATCCACGCTGCCAATGACTTCCCGTGCGCTGGCGAGTGCCGCAGCCATCACTTCTGGCTGGCTGCAATTGAACAGCACTGCCCTCGCCCCCAGCTCGAGCGCTGCACGCACGGCATCGGCGACCGACTCCGATGAGCGCAGTCGCGGTGGCTCGTCGGCCTCATCCAGGAGGGTAAACGCGACCCAGAGTGGCTTGGTCTCTGCGCCGAGCGCCTCCACGACAGCCCGTACTTCAGCGATGGAGCTTTGGGTTTCCGCCAACCAGACATCAACATCAGCCCGCAGCCCGGCGATCAGCTCGCGATGAATCGCGACCGAACGTTGATGATCAAACAAATCCGGTCGATACGACCCCAGGGCTGGCGGTAAAGAACCGGCCACCGTGACCGGCTCGCTACTGCCGGATGCCGCCTCACGGGCCAGGCCTGCAGCCCGCTCGGCCAGGGCGCGTCCGTCCCTGGCAAAGCGCTCATCCCCGATATGAAAAGGCACCACCGCGTAGCTGTTGGTGGTGATGATTCGTGCACCGGCCTCAATGAACGCTTGATGGGCCTGGAGCACAAACTCGGGGGCCTCGATCAGCGCGAGCGCTGACCATTCAGGCTGGCGAAACGGCGCCCCGATCCGCTGAAGCTCACGCCCCATGCCGCCATCGAGTAAACGCAAGGATGGGTGGCTCATTGGATCGCACTCACTTTCGGCACCGATGGGGCGAGCCACTGGTCGACGATGGCACCGTTGGCCTGGACCCACGCCTTGGCGGCGACGTCTGCAGGCAGTTTTTCCTTTTCGATCTTCAGGATCAGGTCATTGAGTTGCGCAGGCTCGATCGCCACATTGCGCAGGAACTCGGCAATTTTAGGTGCGCGTTTCTGCAAGGACGAGGACGCCAGAACGTGAACCCTGGCATCCGGGAAGGCGCAGGTGATCTGACTCTTGTTCAGCCAGTCCGGGTCAACGGTCGGGCTGATGAATTTCCAGCAGCCATCGGCCTTGTACAGCGGGTCATCTTTTTTGTTGTCTTGGGCGTAGCCGTCAAACGCGGGTTCATCCAGACGACGCAGGTCAAACGCCGAAAAGATCCAGTCCGGTGTATAGGCATAGAACACCACGCCACGCTGCGCCTTGTAAGCCGACGCCAACTTGGCGTAGGTCACCGATGCCTCCGTGGACACCGACTCGAATTTGTCGGCGAACCCGTAATCCTTGGCCTTGATCTGGCCGATGTAAGTCGACTCCCATCCGGCAGGTCCCACCAGCAACTCGGCCTTGCCGCCGCCCAGAGGCTCGAAGAGCTTGGCCACTTCCGGTTTTTTCAGGTCGTAGACGGATTTGACTCCGTACTTGTCCTGCACATAGCCGGGAATATAAAAGCCCTGCACGGCCGCGTAGGGTTGAGTATTCGGTACCAGGGACCGGGTGCCGCCTGTGACGTATTTCGCCCAGGCTGCCGACTGGTTGGGCAGCCAGATATCCGTCAGCACGTCCACCGAGCCATCGCCTTTGGACGCGGCACTGAACAGCACCGGGACATCCCCTGCCAGGTACGAAACATCGCCATCAAGACGGGTTTTGATCACTTCCCCCAGGATGTACTGAATGGCGATAGCGCCCGTCCAGTTCTGCTCGCCAATGACTATTTTGTCCTTGGCCTGGGCTGTGGCGGGAAGAATCAGGGAGGCCAGCAGTGCAGCAGCGCCCCAGTTGCGCAATACGTGTGTCTTCACAATAAGTCTCACTGTTCAGGTGTGCAGATGATCTTGCTTGCGCAAGCTCGATTGAATGATTCGATCAGGGATCAGCGCGCACAGAACGATCGCCACGCCCGCCAGCACGCCCTCGCCACCCTTGATATTGCGCAACGCCGTCATGACGTCATAACCCAGGCCGCCAGCGCCGATCAGTGCCGCCACGACGACCATCGACAAACTCATGACGATGGTTTGATTGACCCCAAGCAACAGCGACCGTCGAGCCAGAGGCAGTTGCACCTTGGTCAGGGTTTGCCAGGGACTGGCTCCGTGGGCGACCGCAGCTTCGACGGCATCCTTGGGAACTTGCTGAATCCCCAGGGAGGTCAGGCGAATCATCGGCGCCAGCGCAAAAATCACTGTTGCGATTACCGCCGGCGTCTTGCCGACCGAAAAGAACGCCACGGCAGGGATCAAATACACAAACGTTGGCAGGGTTTGCATCACATCCAGCAAGGGCGTGATCACCTTGCGTATCAGCGGTCGCTTGGCAAGCAGAATGCCGGTGGGCACGCCAATGACCAGGGCAATCAACACGGAAGACCCCACCAGCGCCAGAGTGGCGATGGTTCGCTCCCAAAAGCCGAACAGGCCGATGTACAGCAACGCAGCCCCACTGGTCAGCGCCAACGCCAAGCCCGCCGAGCGCCACGCCAGAAACACCAGCGCCAGCGCCGAAACCGGCCACGGCAACCAGCCCAGCAGGCTTTCGATGCCTTCGATGACGGTCCTGACCGCAACGATCACACCCACGAATGCGCTCTCGAACGTCACCTGGGACCAGCCAATAAAGTCATCAATGCTCTGCGCTGTCAGCAACAGCACCTGGCGATTGCTCGGGAACTGCAGCAGCACATTAGTCGTGTCTGGCGTGATGACACGCCAGATCACCAATGCCTGACTGACCAGCAATACCACCAAAGGCAGCGCCCAACCCGATGCGTTGCTGCGCACGGGATGGCGGCTCAACGAGAACGCTGTATAGCGACTGGCGCCAAACAGCGCCACGGCTGCCAGAATCGCCAGCCACGAACCGCTGGCAATGTTTTGCCCCACCAATGCCAAGGCGGCGAGTTCTGCAACGAACGTAAGCCAGAAGGCACCGCCCTTGCCCTGTGCGGCCAGGGCCGCGGGGCCCAGCAACACGGATTGCCAGCCACTCAACCCAGGGTTGGACGTTTGCTCGCGGGGAGCACCTTCAGCAACCGGGACGGGAACATTTTCAACGCTTCGCAGCACTGACGGGGTTGGGGTGCAGTCCCGGAAAAAATCCGCCACTTCAGCGTCAACCGGATGCTCCAGCAACTCCTGGGGTGTGCCCAGCTGCACCAGGCGTCCGCGGCGCAGCACGGCAATCCGGTCGGCAAGACGTATGGCTTCCGCCGGGTCGTGGGTGACCAGCAATGTGCTGATTCCGCGTTCACGCACCAGGGCCAGAAAATGAGTTTGCAGATCCCGGCGGATGGTCGGATCGAGTGCGCTGAATGGCTCGTCCATCAGCAAGATATCGGGGTCAGTCACCAATGCCCGTGCCAGCCCGACCCGTTGCTGCATGCCACCGGATAGCTCATGGGGATAATGATCGCCCCACCCTTGCAGCCCCACCGCCTGCAACTGCAGCGTGGCCGCCGCATAGCGAATCGACTCGGGTTCGCCGCGCAATTCAAGGGGCAACGCGACATTGTCCAGCACCGTGCGATGGGGCAGCAGGCCAAAATGCTGAAACACCATCCCGATGCGCTGGCTCCTCAACTCGCGCAAGGCCTCGGGACTCAAGCCGCTGATGGCCTGGCCTTCGATCAGGACTTCGCCACTCGAGGGCTCGATCAGGCGATTGATGTGGCGCAGCAGCGTTGACTTGCCACTGCCGGATGTTCCCATCAAGCACAGCACCTCACCACGACGCACCTTCAGGCTCACATCGCTGACGGCAGGCAAGGCCGAGGCGTTCTTGCGCTGATAGGTTTTGGTGACGTTTCGCAATTCGAGGACGACGTCACCCTCCCTTTCGGGATGGCTGGCGGGATGGGCGAGCCATTGAGAGGGCTCGATCCGGGCTGCTGATGAAGCGGTTTGAGTCAGTGTCACAGTAGCTCCGAGCAAGCACTCCCTGGAGGCGGCGTGCTGCTCGCTCCAGAGTGGGAAAAAGGGCTGCGCCCCAGGCCATGCTCCGAATACGGTAAGCCTGATGCAAAAAAAAGCGCCGCAGTTGAGGGCGGCGCCTTGCAGAGGCATAAAGCTAAACGATCTTAAAAACTAGAAATAAATACTATTTTGGAATTAGCTTAGGCCAATATCAGCCTCTCTCCGATCATCAAGATGCGAAGCCTCTAAAAATTCTCAAGGCTGACTTTTATCCCCGCACGCCCCGCCAACTCGATAATCCCGGGTACCCGATCAGCATCAACAATGAAACCGTCGTAATTGTCCCCTCCCGAGTCCAGGTGAAGATAACGTTTACCCAGACGGGCTAACCACTGGTCAAGGTTGCCGAGAACTTCGGGCATCGATGAGGCGCCTTCATGGACGTAGACATAGGGTTCCTTCAAGCCACTGGCGCTCACCAAAAAGGGCGCTTGATACTCGAACACGTCATAACCCTTCCAGTCAACGCTAAGCAGAACGAGGGTTTCAAGTTTTTGTCCTTTGACGTCATTCAACAGCCCCTCTGTGAGGGCGGTGGGTGCGTCATCTCCCATCGTGTATCGACGCATCACACGCCGCACAAGCCTGGCCCCTTCCTTTTGCGGAACGAGGGCTACCAACTCATTGGCAAAAGCCTCAAGTGCTTTTTTCCTGGCGGGATCGTGCCCCTCCGGTCGCAGTTCTTTCATGATTTTTGAAGCGCTGAGGTTGGTCTCCTCGGGTGGAGGCATGGTGAAGCGTCCACCAAACAGCCGATCTAAAAAGCCCATGTCACTCCCTGTTTCACGTTGAGGATAACTCTCCCGTTCAAGTCCGGGCCCCAGATCCCGTCGTAGCTTACGGGGGCTACGTGATGATTGTCGATCAACTGCCTTGCTGCGAGCTTCCCGCCCTTTTCAGGCCAAGGCCCAATGGCCAGTTGACATCTTCGCGGCAAACTTCTAAAAAAGGGGTCATTGATTGAAGGCGATCCCTCTGATGTTGCTAATCACCGACCTTATGCTGCGCGATATCGGTTTACATGCCGATGCGTCGGGTCGTGCCTGCATCGCCTCCAAATCCAAGAAACAGTCGCTCATTTGACCGGGGCGCGCTGTCCCGTCAGATGGGCTGACAGGACATGAGCGCTACGGACTTCCTCCCTTGCTTTCTTCCCTTCTGCACTTCTGGCGGTGACTCAATCGGTCAACCTTCAGGAGTCAGTACATGTCATCGTTTCAAGGGATCTGGGTTCCACTCGTTACACCTTTCCATAACGGCGCGATCGACTTTGTCGCACTTCGGCGGCTGGTCAGCCATCTGCTCGAAAGTGGCATCGACGGTATTGTGGTCTGCGGCACCACGGGCGAAGCAGCGGCGCTGAGCAAACGTGAGCAGTTGGATGTGCTGGATGCGGTGCTGGAACAGGTACCAGGACCGCAGGTGGTCATGGGGCTGGCCGGTAATAATCTGACCGAACTGCTGCACTTTCAGAGTGAAATCCTCAAGCGCCCGGTGGCAGGCTTGCTGGTTCCGCCGCCGTACTACATCCGCCCGTCCCAAGCGGGGCTCGAAGGGTTTTTCAACACCGTCGCCAATGCCTCAAGCGTTCCGATCATTCTCTATGACATCCCGTATCGCACCGGCGTGACCTTCGAACAAGCGACCTTGCTCAACATTGTCGAGCATGAGCGGATTGTCGCTATCAAGGATTGCGGCGGCAATCAGGCCAACACACTGGCCCTGCTGGCCAGTCAAAAAGTGGATGTGTTGTGCGGCGAAGACAACCAGCTATTCAGTGCATTGTGCCTCGGGGCATCTGGCGCAATTGCCGCCTCGGCACACATTCATCCCGAACTGTTCGTGGCGCTGTATCAGCAAATTCGCGATAACCAGCTGGCCGAGGGTCGTGCAACGTTCCTGCGATTAGTACCGTTGATTCACAGCCTGTTCATCGAACCCAATCCTGCTCCGGTGAAAGCCGCCCTGGCGCTTGCAGGCCTGATCCATGACGAATTGCGAGCGCCGATGCAACGCAGCAGTGAAGCCATGAAGCTGCGTTTGCAGGGCGTAGTGAGCGGGCTGAAAAACATCGACTGTTGATTGCCAACGACCCAGACCCAGTTATGGCCGCCCGGCACAGGGGCGGTCTTCAGGGGTTCATTTGATTTATCCCACTGCGTTCCACCAAAACCTGAAGAGGGGGACTTGTCAGGCGTCCTGCCCTTTTACCTGGCAGATCCCATTGGCTCTGGCCTTGCCTGTATACGAAACACTCGCCGAGCCGTCCGGATTGATCATCAATGAGATCGTGATACCGCTGCCCTTGGCCTCGAAATAGGTTTCACTGAACTTCTTCAGCCTGGCCTCTTTGCCGTTGATATAAATGGGGCCGCCACGATCCCCATGGACCTCAATGCCTCCAGGACAGGTTGCGTTAACCAAAGGAATCCCGGCCTGCGCAACGGCGGCAACAGATGCCAGAACAACCCCCAACAGTATGTGTTTCATTCAAGTAACTCCCTGACAGACCAAGCGCCCAAACCAAAGCGATACCTTACTTGAATAAAACACGCCACTGCACACGGTGTCTTCAATGTCCGTACACGCGCAATTGAGCTGCGATTTGTCTTCTACACTCTTTTTTGGCCATTTTTGGGTCAAGCCTGTGAAGGCGCACTATGGAAAGGGAGTAATAAAGATGGTTCGCAGAGTTTTGGCGGTTATGGCATTGGTGCTGCTGGCAGGATGCGCCACTAACAGGGCAGAAGTGAGCGTGAATGTCTTGCCACCTGGCAATACACAGACCCCTGCCCCCAGCAATGGCAAGAAGGTATACATCAGCGCCGTGGACAGTCGCGTTTTTCAGATCAAGCCTTCCAGCTTCGACATACCTTCGCTGAAATATGACGAGATTGACGACACGTCGATTACTGCGCGGGCGATTGCGCGCAAACGCAATAACTACAACATGGCCATTGGCGACGTGCTACTGCCTGAAGGGCATACGGTTTCAGAACTGGTGGGCGATGCTGTTTCCAGCGCTTACCGGCAGGCAGGCTATGAGGTGGTCAGCACTCGCGAAGCCCCGGATGTCAGGGAAGTGAAGGTCAACATCATTGAGTTCTGGTCATGGTATACGGCTGAAGGCGTGCTCGATAAGGTGCTGCGCAACAAGTCGTTGTTGCAGATAAAAACCGCAGGCGCACCTGAGCGGTCCCTGAAAACCCTGGTCAGCGAGAAGGTGAAAGTGGCCACGGATACCGACTGGAAGCACATTACCGAAGCTGGCCTTGAAGCCATAACCCAGGAGACCCTCAAGCAGCTTTGAGCGATGTGTCGAGCACAGCACGTCAGAGGCCGTCCACTTCGCTTGAAGTGGACGGCCTCCAGTCTGATGGATACAGGGATGACCGCAGCATGGGTGCGGCTCCTCCCGGCGCGCGAACTGCCCGCGCTTTGAGTCGTCGGGCAGCCTGAATAGATGTGATCAATGAACCAAAACCTTGAGTCATTGGCCTAGATTGGCAGGGAGTAGATTAACTCGAAGCTCAATGCTGAAGCCCATTGATCACTGCCCATTACCAAGGGCGGGTCCCAACAAGCAATCCGGGACTCCTGCTCGCTACACGTTCTCAAAGTGAACTCCTGAAATACGCTCTACGAACACACTCTTTTTACCAAGGGCCTTCGCTCGCGTCTAAGACCCCTTCTTCATATCCCCTATGCCCTTAAAAGTCTGCCGCTGCGCGGAAAACGCTGCTTGAAAGGTGCCAAGGCCTCATGAATTCCCCTGCCTTCCATGATCTGCGAACAGGCTGGCCAGGCATATGACGTGCCTAAACCGTGGAAGCCGACCATCAGTGCCTTGAAGATACGGCACAGACCACCGTACAACTGCCCTCACACCTATGAGACAATACGCAATATGTCTGGCATGAACCCCCGCATTTATTTCCCAGCAGCTCGGCCATAACGTGCAGATGCTGCTGTCGACTTATGCGCGATGGATCAACTCAAGCTCAGATCGGAGTGAGCTTGAAGAGCTCCCAAAGGGGTCAATAATTGGTCCCGGTCCAAATTCGCGCTTTCTAAGCTATTGATAGGTAAAGTAATTGATCTCCACAGCAAATATCACGATGCAGTTCGGCGCAAAGCCGCTATTCGAGAACGTTTCAGTAAAATTTGGTGCAGGTAACCGTTATGGCCTGATCGGCGCCAACGGTTGCGGCAAGTCCACCTTCATGAAAATCCTCGGTGATGATCTTGAGCCGTCTGGCGGCCAGGTCATGCTGGAGCCGAACGTGCGTCTGGGTAAATTGCGCCAGGACCAGTTCGCTTACGAAGAATTCACCGTCATCGATACCGTGATCATGGGTCACGAAGAGCTGTGGAAGGTCAAGGCCGAACGCGACCGCATCTACTCGCTGCCGGAAATGACTGAAGATGACGGCATGGCCGTTGCCGAACTCGAAACAGAGTTCGCAGAAATGGACGGTTATACCGCCGAATCCCGTGCTGGCGAGTTGCTGCTTGGCCTGGGTATTGGCATCGAACAGCACAACGGTCCGATGAGCGAAGTATCGCCGGGCTGGAAGCTGCGTGTTCTGCTGGCTCAGGCGCTGTTCTCGGACCCTGAAGTCCTGCTGCTCGACGAACCGACCAACCACCTGGATATCAACACCATCCGCTGGCTGGAAAACATTCTGACCCAGCGCAACAGCCTGATGATCATCATCTCTCACGACAGGCACTTCCTGAACAGTGTCTGCACCCACATGGCTGACCTGGACTACGGCGAACTGCGTCTGTTCCCGGGCAACTATGACGAGTACATGACCGTCGCTACCCAGTCGCGCGAGCAGCTGCTGTCTGAAAACGCCAAGAAAAAGGCCCAGATCAACGAACTGCAAGCGTTCGTCAGCCGCTTCTCGGCCAACGCCTCGAAATCCAAGCAGGCCAGCTCCCGCGCCAAGGCGATCGACAAGATCACCCTGGCCGAGGTCAAGCCTTCGAGCCGTGTCAGCCCGTTCATTCGCTTTGAACAGAACAAAAAGCTGCACCGTCAGGCAGTCATTGTCGAGCAAATGGCCAAAGGCTTTGATGGCAAGATCCTGTTCAAGGACTTCAGCTTCACCGTTGAAGCCGGCGAGCGCGTCGCGATCATTGGTCCGAACGGTATCGGTAAAACCACCCTGCTGCGCACCCTGGTCAACGAACTGACCCCGGATGCCGGTACTGTGAAGTGGACGGATGCCGCTGAGCTGGGCTACTACGCCCAGGACCATGCCCACGACTTCGAAGACGACATGACCCTGTTCGACTGGATGGGCCAGTGGACTCAAGGCGAGCAAATGGTACGTGGCACCTTGGGCCGCATGCTGTTCTCCAACGATGACATCCTCAAGTCGGTCAAGGTGATTTCCGGTGGTGAGCAAGGTCGCATGCTGTTCGGCAAGCTGATCCTGCAAAAAGCCAACGTGCTGATCATGGACGAACCGACCAACCACTTGGACATGGAATCCATCGAGGCGCTGAACCTGGCACTCGAGAACTACCCGGGCACCCTGGTATTCGTCAGCCATGACCGTGAGTTCGTATCCTCCCTGGCCACTCGTATCATCGAGTTGAGCCCAAGCGGCGTGATCGACTTCAGCGGTACATACGATGACTACCTGCGTAGCCAGGGCGTTGTGTTCTGATTTGAGACACCGCGAACGGCCCCCTGCTCTGGATGTGTAACAGCGCAACCTGAGCAGGACCCAAAACCAATGCCCCGACTCGTCGGGGCATTGGCGCTTCTGGCGCCTGAAAAAACCGCATCAGATGGACTGGCTAAGGGGCACACACCAAAGGCGCGAATGTAAAACATACGCACATGCAAACAATTACTATTTACACCTGCGAATAAATCTCTAGTATCGGCCCTTGGCGTAGTCCGTTGTCAGACAACAAGCATTTCTAACTGCGAAATGTCTGACCAGCCGGCACTAGTATTCACCACTCGCAGGATCTATCTGATGCCCCGTCCTTATATCCCCTCGTTGACCGGTGCCCTGGCACTGGGCTTTTCTGCTGCAACCCTTGCAGCGACGGCCATTCCGGGCCCGTTGAATCTGGGTGAAGTGAAGATCAATGCCCAAAGTCAGATAACCGATAACGCCACCACCGAAGGCAGCGGCTCCTACACCACCGGCGCCATGAGCACGGCTGTCGGCCTGCCGCTGTCGATCCGCGAAACGCCGCAATCGGTCAGCGTCATCACCCGTCAGCGTATGGACGATCAGGGCATGAATGACCTCAACGATGTGGTCAAGTACGCACCGGGCATCACCCTGCGCAAGTTCGGCGGGGATCGCCAGCAGTTCCTCGCCCGCGGCTTTATCATCGACAACCTGATGTACGACGGCCTGCCCACCAGTCTCAGTACTTTTACCCTGGACACCATCGCCGGGGCGGACCTGGCCATGTATGACCGGGTGGAGGTCGTACGCGGCGCCACGGGCCTGATGAGCGGTGCCGGCAGCCCGTCAGCCACCCTGAATCTGGTGCGCAAGCGCCCTACTGCCACGCCGCAGGTCAGCATCACCACCAGCGCAGGGAGCTGGGATCGATACCGCACCGAAGTGGATGCGTCCAACAAGCTCAATGAGTCGGCAACCCTGAGGGGCCGTGTCGTAGCGGCCTATGAGGACGACAAAAGCTACATCGACGAGCGCGATAAACAGCGCCAGACGTTCTACGGCGTCATTGAAGCGGATCTGAGCGATGCAACCACCTGGACCCTTGGCGCCTCCAAGCAGCGCGACGACGCCACCTCCGACTGGGGCAGCCTGCCCGCCGGGCCAAATGGCGAAGACCTGCACTTGCCACGCTCGACCTTCCTGAGCAACGACTGGGCCTATTGGGATCGGGACAACATCAGCCTGTTCACCGATCTCACCACCCGCTTCGACAACGGCTGGACTTCAAGACTGGCCTTCGCCAGGATCTGGGCCGAGTCCAACACCTTTTCCAGCTATTTGAGCGCAGCCAAGGGCGGCGGGTTTACCCAGTCCTCCGGCCAGTACGACACCACCGATGTACAGACCAACCTCGATGGCTCGCTCTCGGGTCCGTTCACCCTGTTTGGCCGCGAACATGAGCTGACGGTGGGTGCAAGCCGTCGTCAGGAAAAATTCGACCAGAAAGGCGGCTTCTGGGCCAAGGCGACCCCGATCGACATCTACAACTTCGACCCGGGTGTCATTCCCAAGCCGAACATTGCCGACCGCACCCCTTATCAAAGCCAGAACACCGCGACAGAAGAAGGCGTCTACGCCGCCGCTCGCTTCAACCCGTTCGATCCACTGCACGTGATCATCGGCTCCCGGTTGAGCTGGTACGAATACGACAACCGCTCGGGCACCGGCGATTACAAGGTCACTCAGCAAGTCACGCCGTATGCGGGCGTGGTCTATGACATCAACGACACTTACTCGGTCTATGCCAGCTACACCGAAATCTTCAAGCCACAAACCCAACAGGACGTCGCGGGTTCGGTGCTCAAACCGATGACCGGTGAAAGCTATGAAGTCGGGATCAAGGGCGAGTACTTCGACGGTGAACTGAACGCCTCCCTGGCACTGTTCGACATGACCCAGGAAAACCGCGCCTATGCCCTCGACACCCAGCCCGCCAGTTGCCTGGCCACCAACCGCACCTGCTATGAAGCCGCCGGGGAAGTTCGCAGCCGTGGCCTGGACGCGGAAATCAGCGGTGCCCTCACCCCTGACTGGCAGGCATCTGCCGCCTACACCCTGGTGTTGAGCCAGTACGTCAAGGACAAGGCATTCGACAAAGGCAACCTGTTCGCCCCCAACCAGCCCAAGCATTTGTTCAAGGCGGCCACCACCTACCACCTGCAAGGTGCGTTTGCCAAGGCACGCATTGGCGCCGATGTGCTCGCGCAAAGCGCTACCTATGGCCGGGTCGGCAACGGCCATGCCGAGCAGGACCCTTATGCGGTGGTGGGCTTGATGGCCGGCTATCGCCTGGATGAACACTGGGATGCACGGGTCAACCTGAACAACGTGCTGGATCAAAAATACTGGCAGGGTATCCCGACCGCCAGCGGCTCAGGCACTTACGGGGACCCGCGCAACCTGATGTTTTCGCTGAAATGGACGTTGTGACGCGCGAGCGCTGAGACCATTCACCCCTGGCGGGTGAGTGTGGAGGGCTGCCCCTCCACACTCACCCGCCAGGGGTTTGCTTGAGTGATCAACCCACGCAAAGCTCCACCTGGCCATCGCTCAAGCGTGCGGGCCACACACGCAAGCGCTGTTGCGGCGACTCCAGGCAATGGCCGTCCTCCAGTCGGTAATGCTGTTTGTAGATCGGCGACGCCACCACCAGCTCACCCTTGATCGTGCCAATCAGACCGCGGCCGATGACATTAGCCCCGGATTGCGGGTCATGGTTGTCAATGGCGTACAGGGATTTGCCCGCGTGTTGAGGCAGGTAAAAGAGCGCCACCTGCGCCCCTTCAAACCAGACCACCACCCCGGAGTTGGTCACCAGGTCTTGCTCATTGCACACCGTTTTCCAGGTGGCCAGGTTTTGCCGGGTATTGGACTGACTCATCACGCAATCTCCTCGATAACTGGAATAAGGTTAAGTTCGGCGGCCATGATCGGACGACGCTGGCCGCGCTCCTGGACAAAATGGATATCGGGGTCTGCACGCTTGTCGTTGACGAAGGTGCGAAAACGCTTGAGCTTTTCAGGGTCTTTGAGGGTGTTGGCCCATTCGCATTCATAGCGATCGACCACCAGCTGCATCTGGGACTCAAGTTCGGCACCCAGGCCCAGACTGTCGTCGAGGATCACGGCTTTGAGGTAGTCCAGGCCACCCTCCAGGCTTTCGCGCCACACCGAAGTGCGTTGCAGCTTGTCCGCCGTGCGGATGTAGAACATCAGGAAGCGGTCGATGTAGCGAATCAGCGTGTCGTCATCCAGATCGGTGGCGAACAGTTCGGCGTGACGAGGACGCATGCCGCCGTTACCGGCGATATACAGGTTCCAGCCTTTTTCCGTAGCGATCACGCCCACATCTTTGCTTTGCGCTTCGGCGCACTCGCGGGTGCATCCGGAGACGGCGAACTTGAGCTTGTGCGGTGAGCGCAGTCCCTTGTAGCGGTCTTCGATCAACAGGGCCATTTTCACACTGTCTTGTACACCGTAGCGGCACCAGGTACTGCCGACACAGGATTTAACCGTGCGGGTCGATTTGCCGTAGGCGTGTCCTGTTTCAAACCCGGCCTCGATCAGCTCACTCCAGATGTCCGGCAACTCATGCAACTGGGCGCCAAACAGATCGATACGCTGGCCACCGGTGATTTTGGTGTACAGGTCGTACTTCTTCGCCACCACGCCAATTGCGATCAGCTTGTCGGCCGTGATCTCGCCACCGGGGATGCGCGGTACTACGGAGTAAGTGCCGTTTTTCTGCATATTGGCCATGAACGTGTCATTGGTGTCCTGCAGCGGCACCAGCGAGGCATCCATGATCGGCTGGTTCCAGCACGACGCAAGTATCGACCCCACGGCCGGCTTGCAGACATCGCAACCGGTGTGGCCACGGCCATGGCTGGCCAACAACTCTTCAAAGGTGGTCACGCCTTCTACGCGAACCAGGGCGTAAAGTTCCTGACGGGTATAGGCGAAGTGTTCGCACAGGCTCTTGTCGACAGTCACACCCCGGGCAATCAGCTCGTGCTCGAACACTTGCTTGAGTAAACCGGCGCAACCACCGCAGCCAGTGCAGGCCTTGGTCTGAGCCTTGAGCATGCCGAGGTCGCCGCAGCCGCCGTCAATGGCCGAACAGATGGCACCTTTGGTGACGTTGTGGCAAGAACAGACCGTCGCCGACTCCGGCAGTGAACCCGGCCCCAGGGTGGGTGCGCCGGTAGACGTCGGCAAAATCAGGCTGGCAGGTTCCGCTGGCAAGGCAATGCTGTTTTGCATGTATTGCAGCAAGGTGTCGTAGTAGCTGTTGTCGCCGACCAGTACGGCACCGATCACATGCTTGCCCGTGGCGTCGACCACCAGGCGCCGATAACTGGCCGTGGCCTCGTCGATAAACTGATAGCTGCGCGAACCCGGCATATGGCCGTGGGCGTCGCCAATGGAACCGACGTCTACGCCCAGCAGTTTGAGTTTGGTCGACATGTCCGCGCCGATAAACGGCTCAGCGGCCTGATCACACAACACGGCCGCCACCCCCCTGGCCATCTGGTAACCCGGCGCCACCAGACCGAACACACTGCCGTTCCAGGAAGCGCACTCGCCGATGGCATAGATGTTCGGATCGCTGCTCAAGCATTCGTCGTTGATCACCACACCGCCGCGCGGGCCTATCTCCAAAGCTGCCTGACGGGCCAGACCATCCTGGGCGCGGATACCGGCCGAGAAGACAATCAGGTCGGTTTCAAGGAACTCGTCATTGGCGAAGTTCATGCGATAGCGATACTGCTCGCCAGCGCTGATCGACTGGGTGGCACGCGACAGGTGGACGCCGACCCCCAGCCGTTCGATTTGCGTCTTGAGTGCCAGGCCGCCGAAGTCATCCAGTTGCACCGGCATCAGGCGCGGTGCGAATTCGACAACATGGGCTTCCAGGCCCAGGCTTTTGAGCGCGTTGGCCGCCTCAAGGCCCAGCAAGCCACCGCCCACCACCACGCCACGTCGGGCATTGGTTGCCGCAGCCCGTATGGCGTCAAGATCTTCAAGGGTTCGATACACCAGGCGTGAGTCCCCCTCGGCCCCTTCAATCGGCGGCACAAAGGGATAAGACCCGGTGGCCAGCACCAATTTGTCGTACGGCACGCTGCCTTGCGCAGTGATCACCTCACAACGGGCGCGATCGATTTCCAGTACGGGGACGCCCAAGTGCAACGTGACACCGGGCGTCTGGTAGAGCGACGCTTCTGACAGTGCCAGCGACTCAGCATCGCGACCGGTGAAGTATTCAGACAGGTGCACCCGGTCATAGGCCCGCATGGGCTCCTCGCTGAACACATGCAGTCGGTAGTGATCCAGCGCGCCCCGCGCGATCAACTGCTCGACACAATGATGTCCGACCATGCCATTGCCCACTACGACCAGGGTTTTCACGTTGTTCAACACGGCAACATTGGAGTTCATATAAAGCACCCGCCAAAGCCCATCACAGTTATTAAAAAGCAAAAAAAAACGCCTGAAACCTTACGGTTCCAGGCGTCTTTGCCTGTTCTTATGCGGGGTTAAATCGGGCTGCTTCGCCTGACCCACCGCTGTTGCCCATGACCTGTACGGCCTGTCGATCGTCGTTGACCGAGGGGGCTGTCCACTCTAATGCCTCGCCGGTGGACCTGAATCAGGACTTGCAGTCTTTGTGCCAGACCGGGATGGGCCTTGTCACAACGCAGTTTTAAGGCACAACGATCACTGTGAGCAGCGACAGTTTCGCCTCTAACTGGTGCGCTCCAGCGTTCTAGCGCGATGTAAACGTGCAATTTTTCATGGCGATGAACGGACGCCAATCGAGCCAGCACAGGCGCCATGAGTGCGATGTTTATTGCATTATCGGCGCTGCGGGCCGGGCGTTACGCTCCTCGCGCCGATCAAACTTGGCGTTCTGCTCTTTCGATCTGCGGTCAGTGAAGGCACAATGCGCATCCTTTTTTGGCTGGCCATGCCGCAGGCGCCTCGAAATGATCAAAACACCGTACTACCTGATTGATAAACAAAAGCTGCTGGCGAACATGCAGAAGATCGCCTACGTACGCGAGCAGTCCGGGGCCAAGGCCCTGCTGGCACTCAAGTGCTTCGCCACCTGGTCGGTGTTCGACCTGATGCAGCAGTACATGGACGGCACCACGTCGTCGTCGCTGTATGAACTCAAGCTCGGTCGACAGAAGTTCGCCGGCGAGACCCACGCCTACAGCGTGGCCTGGGCCGACGACGAAATCGAAGAGATGCTCGAGAACAGCGACAAGATCATCTTCAACTCCATCGGCCAGTTGCAGCGCTATGCCCAGGCCTCTGCCGGCAAAGTGCGCGGTCTGCGGGTCAACCCGCAGGTGAGCAGCTCCGACTACCTGTTGGCCGACCCCGCTCGTCCGTTCAGCCGCCTGGGCGAATGGGACCCGGTGAAGATCGAGCAGGTCATCGACCAGATCTCGGGCTTCATGTTCCACAACAACTGCGAGAACGGTGACTTCGGCCTGTTCGACAAGATGCTGTGCACCATCGAAGAACGCTTCGGCGATCTGCTGCACAAGGTTGAATGGGTCAGCCTGGGTGGCGGTATCCACTTCACCGGTGACGACTATGCACTGGATGCTTTCTGCGCGCGCCTCAAGGCCTTCTCGCAAAAGTACGGCGTGCAGGTCTATCTGGAACCTGGCGAAGCTGCCATCACCCAGAGCGCCTCGCTGGAAGTGACCGTGCTCGACACGCTCTACAACGGCAAGCACCTGGCGGTCGTAGACAGCTCCATCGAAGCCCACATGCTCGATCTGCTGATCTATCGCCTGAACGCCAAGCTGGCCCCAAGCGAGGGTGAACACACCTATATGGTGTGCGGCAAGTCATGCCTGGCCGGAGACATTTTCGGCGAGTATCCATTTGATCGTCCGCTGGCCATCGGCGATCGGCTGTCGTTTATCGACGCAGCGGGTTACACCATGGTCAAGAAAAACTGGTTCAACGGTCTGAAAATGCCGTCCATCGTAGTGAAACAACTCGACGGTACAGTCGAAGTGGTTCGCGAGTTTGATTTCAACGACTACCTGTCCAGCCTCTCGTAATCTGGCAGAAGGGAGATTTAAACAAATTGAAGAAAAACGTTCTTATCATTGGTGCAGGAGGTGTCGCCAAGGTGGTGGCCCACAAGTGCGCGCAGCACAACGATGAACTTGGTCGTATCGCTATCGCGTCGCGCAACATCTCCAAATGCCAGGCCATCATCGACAGCGTCATCGCCAAGGGCAGCCTCAAGCAGCCCGCCGACATCAAAGCCTTCTCGCTGAACGCTCTGGATGTCGAAGCGACCAAGGCGCTGATTCTGGAAACCGAATCGCAGATCGTCATCAACGTCGGCTCTGCCTTCCTCAACATGTCGGTGCTGCGTGCCTGCATCGATACCGGCGTGGCCTATCTCGACACCGCCATTCACGAAGAGCCGGGCAAGGTATGCGAAACGCCGCCCTGGTATGGCAACTACGAGTGGAACCACATCGAGGAGTGCAAAGCGAAAAACATCACCGCCATCCTCGGCGTAGGCTTCGACCCGGGTGTGGTCAACGCTTATGCAGCTCTGGCGCAGCAACAGTATTTCGACCGCATTGATTCGATCGATATTCTCGACGTCAATGCCGGTTCCCACGGCAAGTATTTCGCCACCAACTTCGACCCGGAAATCAACTTCCGCGAGTTCACCGGGCAGGTCTGGAGCTGGCAGAACAGCCAGTGGACCAGCAATAGCATGTTCGAAGTCAAGCGTACCGACGATCTGCCGGTCGTAGGCGAGCAGAACCTGTACCTGACCGGTCATGACGAGGTTCATTCCCTGTCGAAGAACCTCGACGTGCCAAACGTGCGTTTCTGGATGAGTTTCGGCGAGCACTACATCAATGTGTTCACGGTGCTCAAGAACCTGGGCCTTCTTTCCGAACAGCCGGTCAAGACCGCTGAAGGCCTGGAAGTCGTGCCACTCAAACTGGTCAAGGCCGTGCTGCCTGATCCGAGCTCGCTTGCCCCCGGCTACACGGGCAAGACCTGCATCGGTGATCTGGTCAAGGGCACCAAGGATGGTCAGCCGCGCGAGGTGTTCATCTACAACGTCGCCGACCACGAGGACGCCTTTGCCGAGACTGACAGCCAGGGCATTTCCTATACCGCCGGTGTACCTCCGGTGGCAGCAGCCTTGCTGGTCGCTCGCGGCGAGTGGGACGTAAAACGCATGGTCAACGTCGAAGAACTGCCAGCAGAGCCGTTCCTCAAGGCGCTGGACGTGATGGGCCTGCCGACTCGTATCAAGGATGAGAACGGCGATCGTCCCTGGAACTGAAGCCTGATTGACAGGTAGTGTGTGTTTCACGCTTTAGCCAATGCCCCGAGGTGTCGGGGCATTGGCTTTTTGCTTTCTGAGATTATCGTTAGCCTGCTTTCATTTCTTTTGAAGCCGAGCCATGATGCGGGTCTATGACCGTCAGCCGGATTCACCGTCTATGCCTGCGCAACAACCCCACGTCGAGAGTTCCCTGTCGGTCACGCTGCAAATCCTTTCGATCGTGTTCTACACCTTCATCGCATTCATTTGCATCGGTTTGCCGATAGCCGTATTGCCCGGCTATGTCCACGACCAACTGGGTTTCAGTGCCGTAATCGCAGGCCTGACCATTGCTTCGCAATACCTGGCAACCTTGCTCAGCCGCCCTTTCGCCGGACGCCTGGTGGACAGCCTCGGCACCAAGCCCGCCATCGTGTATGGCCTGATCGGGATTGCCATCAGCGGCGTACTCACCTCCCTGGCCGTCGCACTGCAAGGCTGGCCACTGCTTAGCCTGTGCATTTTGATTGCCGGACGGATTTTCCTGGGCATTGCCCAAGGCTTGATCGGGGTCGGCACGATCAGCTGGGGGATCGCTCAGGTCGGATCCCAACACACCGCCCGGGCGATTGGCTGGAACGGCATAGCGTCCTATGGCGCCATCGCCATCGGTGCCCCGCTGGGTGTCGTGATGATCGACCATCTGGGTTTTTTCAGTTTGGGGGTGACGCTGTTACTGCTGGCACTGTTCGCCCTGCTGCTTATTCGTAAAAAACCTTCGATTCCGGTGATCAGCGGCGTGCGCCTGCCCTTTTGGTCGGTGTTCGGTCTGATCGCACCGTATGGCATCAGCCTGACCCTGGCCTCCATTGGCTATGGCACCCTGACCACCTTCATTACCTTGTTTTACATCGACCGCGGCTGGGTCGGAGCCGCTTATTGCCTGTCGGTGTTCGGCGTGTGCTTTATCCTTGCGCGCCTGATTTTCACCAACAGCATCAGCCGTTTTGGCGGCTACACCGTGGCGATTGTCTGCATGACGATCGAAACGATCGGCCTGACATTATTGTGGCTGGCGCCCTCCGAGGCATATGCCCTGACAGGCGCCGGCCTGACCGGTTTTGGCCTGTCATTGGTGTACCCGGCGCTGGGCGTGGAGGCGGTCAAGCGGGTGCCGGTCTCCAGCCGGGGCGCGGGGTTGAGTGCCTATGCGGTGTTTTTCGATCTGGCCCTCGCCATCGCGGGCCCGATCATGGGCGCCATCGCGTTGAACATGGGGTACCCGTGGATTTTCTTCAGCGCCGCAGTCATGTGCTGCGTGGGCTTGCTGCTGAGCGTGACCCTGTCGCGTCGCGCAAACGGCTAGATCAGTGGTCGGCAGTGCGAAACCCCGTGCGCTGGCGGACTTGCAGGGTCTTGCTGAAAAACCGTCCCGCCTCATAAATCAGATCACGGTGCACATCCTCGCGGTCGACCCCCTGCGCGTCGGTGCATAGACCGGGCATTGCGCCCATTTGCTCGTCGGTGCAAGGCGCCATGAACACGAAATGCCCGGCACCAGGAATCACCTTGAACTCAGGCTCCACTGGCAGCTTGCGCGCAAGGGCGTCGGCATTTTTGTCCGGGAACACCAGCTTGTCGTTGTCGCCGCTGTACAGCAGCACCGGCACATGCACATCGGCCAGGGTTTGCCGGCCAAACATCAGGCTCAAGGGGGCCATCAGCAGCAGTGCATGAACCCGAGGATCGGCAACGGGAACAAGGTCATCACGATCGGCGATCAGCTCGCCTTTTGTCGTACAGGCATCACGGTCCTCAGGTCGCTCCTGGCAATAGCGGCGCAAGCGATCCAGATCAGGCTGGGCTCCGGAAAGAATCAACGCCGTTTCGCCGCCAGCCGAATAACCGATGACCCCCACCTGATCGTCATGCACGTACGGTGACAGCTCGCGATCCGCCAGCGTGGCAGTGATGGCGGCCGATATCTGCATCGGCCGTCCGTAGAGGTTGCTCAGGGTACCCAGGCGACTGTGGTCTTTGTAGTTGTCACCCGGGTGCAACACCGCCACCACCACAAACCCCTTGCGCGCCAATGACGTGGCCAGATCGTGCAGGGCCAGCGGGGTTCCGGTGTTGCCATGGGACAACATCAACAGCGGGTAATGGCCCATGGCGATTTTGGCTTCTTCAGTCGCCTCGACTTCATAACCGCCCATTCTGGTCAGCCCCCGGGCTTCATTGGACGGATAAAAGGCGATAGCGCGCATGGGCTGCTCGTCCAGAGGGTCGAGAAAACTCAAGCGATGAAAGCCCACGCCCCATTGCATGGCAGGTTCGGCCTGCACCAGGATGGGGCAACATGCCAGGAGTAAAACCAGTGCCGCATTGAGACGTATCATGGAGGCTCACCTTTAATGGCGCGTAACTTAAAGCCGGTCATGCAGGACGTCTATCCACAGACTCTGCATAACCCAAGCCAAACGCAAAAAAACTCCGTACTCCGGTCTTTGAAGACATCCAGAGTACAGAGTTTAGTCGGTGAAACCGTCCAGATTACTTACGCTGCGCTGAACAGATCCTGGTTAATGTGCGCCTGGGCATCGTTCATGGCCTTGGTGCGAACTTCGTCGCCATAGGCCAGGCCGTGGGCGCGAACAAACTCGACATCGGTGATGCCCATGAAGCCCAGCATCACTTTCAAATAGTCTTCATGGGCTACGCCCGTGGCCTGGCCAGCATGCAGACCGCCCGAGGTCGACACCACGATCACCTTTTTATTGCCGCACAGGCCTTCCGGACCAGCTTCGGTGTAACGGAAGGTCTGACCG
Organism: Pseudomonas sp. MF06569; assembly: GCF_059862735.1. Taxonomy (NCBI): domain Bacteria; kingdom Pseudomonadati; phylum Pseudomonadota; class Gammaproteobacteria; order Pseudomonadales; family Pseudomonadaceae; genus Pseudomonas; species Pseudomonas sp. MF06569. The sequence goes on from NZ_JCBCUZ010000011.1 coordinate 27,151, forward strand.
GCAACGGCAATGCGGTCGATCCAGGCCTTGAGCTGGGTAGGAATGGTGAAGTTGTACATCGGCGCCGCAATCACTACCGCGTCAGCGGCCAGGAACTGCGCAAGGGTATCGGCACTCAATTGGGCTTCATGTTTCTGTGCCGCATCACGCAGCTCAGCCGGTGTGCCCGCCGCCACCAGGGTTGCGGCCGAGAAATGTTCAATGGCCTCTGCAGCCAGATCGCGATAGCTCACCTCAACGTCCGGGTCGGCAGCCTGCCAGGCCTTGACCACTTCACGGCTCAACTGACGCGAAGCCGAGTTGTCGCCCAGAATGCTCGAATCGATATGCAACAGTTTCATGTGTGATCTCCAAATGAGGACCGCTACTGGGCGATCTGATGAAGTAGATGCTACCTATGAAAGTAATCGACGATAAGTTAGCCATCGTGCGATAGTTCGTCCCATCCATAGGACAGTGAGCCCGTCATGCAAGACCTCAATGACTTGTATTACTTCGCCAAGGTGGTCGAAGCCGGTGGCTTTGCCGCTGCGGGTCGATTGCTGGGGATTCCGAAGTCGCGCCTGTCGCGCCGGGTGGCCGAGCTTGAAGAGCGCCTTGGCGCCCGCCTGCTGCAGCGTACTACCCGCCAACTCAAGCTCACGGCCGTGGGTGAGCGCTACCTGCGTCACTGCCAGGCCATGTTGCTTGAGGCCGAAATGGCCGACGAGGCAGTGGCCAGCATGTCCAGCGAGCCGCGAGGCCGCCTGCGCGTATCGTGCCCTGTGGGCCTGGCTCACGAGTTCATGCCCGGCGTGATCAGTTCGTTTCTGCAGGCCTACCCGCTTGTGCAGCTGGAAGTCAGCCTGCTCAACCGTCGCGTTGATCTGGTCACTGAAGGCATTGATGTCGCCTTGCGCGTGCGTGAAGAAGGCGATGAAGACCCGTTACTGGTCACGCGGCGTTTGCGCCAGGCCCGCACCGTGATGGTGGCCAGCCCCGGATTTGCCCGCCAGTGGCCGGTCAATACCCCGGAAGACTTGAAAAACGTGCCGCTGCTGGGTGCCCTTGAACCTGATCGCATGGTTCATCTGCGCATGCTCGACGAACAGGGCAAGGCCAGCAACCTGGTACTGGAAGCGCGCCTGGGCATTGATGATTTTGTCGTGCGCAAAGCCTGCACCCTGGCCGGTCTGGGCTTTACCGTACTGCCCATGATGTATTGCGAACAGGAACTGCTGGACGGGCAGCTGGTTCAAATCCTGCCCTCCTGGACACTGCCAGGGGGCTGGCTGCATGCGGTTTACCCCCACCGACGCGGGGTGATGCCTGCCGTCAGGGCCTGGATTGACCATTTGGTCGAATCATTCGAAAGGTGTGGAGACAAACTGCTATGAGCCAGATGACCCAACATGACGTAGCCCAATTCTGTCGCAGCCTGCCGGGCGTCCAGGAAGTGGTGCAATGGGGAGGCGTTCAGGTGTTTTATGTCGACCAGAGGAAGATGTTCGCCCTGCTCAATCTGAACCGCGACGGGCTCTCGTTCAAGGTCGAGAAAGAATTGTTTCTGGGCTATGTCGATCGTCCGGGCATACGCCCGTCGCCGTATCTGGCGCGGGCGTTCTGGATCAACATGCAAGCGCCCTACCCGATGGGCGCTGCAGAACTGCAAGACCTGTTGCGCCGCTCCCACCAACTGGTGGTCGCCAAGCTGGCAAAAAAACGTCAGATCGGCTTATTGCTTTAATCGCTACAGGTTCGCAAAGGTCATTTTCACGAACAGAACGTCAATCCAGATCACCTGGTGCAAAGCCACGATCAGCCAGAAAAACACCTGGTAAGACACCTTGCGGGTTTTGTGGCGAAACACCTGTTGCGCCACCAAGGCTCCCGGCCATCCGCCCAGTAGCTCAACCCCGTGCAGCACATTTTCCGGGGTGCGCCACTGGCCAGTCCTGGCCTGCTGCTTGTCGTACCAATACAGGCCAAACGCAAGAACGCTGGCAACTGCATAGGCCAGCAAGGGCAACCGGCTGCCCCCGGTGAGCAGTACATTCACCGAACCGCCCAGTGGCAATGCACAGAGCAGCGCCAATATCGCCAGCTTGAGCTTCAAGCCGCGAATCGGCGCCCCCTGGCGCTCACGCATACCGGCATGCTCGCGCCGGTCCTTGACCTTGGTTTTCACGCCGAAGCCGCAGACCAGTCGATCCAGCCGAACTGCCAGGTGGCCAGAATCAGCAAGCCAAACCCGATGCGATACCAGGCGAACACGGCATAACTGTGGTTCGAAATGAACTTCAGCAATGCCCGTACCGCGATCATGGCGAAGATAAACGAGGTCACAAAACCAATCGCGAACACTGGCAAGTCGTCAGGCTGGAACAGATGACGGTACTTGTAGCCCGAGTACACCGCCGCACCGACCATGGTTGGCATGGCCAGGAAGAATGAAAACTCGGTCGCCGCCTTGCGGGACAAGCCAAACAGCAGGCCGCCGATAATGGTCGAGCCCGAGCGCGAAGTGCCTGGAATCATCGCCAGACATTGCGCAAAGCCGATTTTCACCGCGTCTTTCCAGGTCATGTCGTCCACTGTTTCGGCACGAATCACGTGTTGGCGACGCTCAGCCCACAACATGATCACACCGCCCACCACCAATGCCGTGGCAACGGTAATCGGGTTGAACAGGTACTCGTGAATCACATCGGCAAAAATCACCCCCAGCACCACCGCAGGCATCACCGCGATGATCAGGTTGGTGGTAAAGCGGCGCGCTTCTGGTTTAGTGGGTAAACCGATGACAACGTCGATGATCTTGCGACGAAATTCCCAGACAACAGCCAAAATGGCGCCCAGCTGGATGATGATGTTGAACGCCATCGCCCGCTCGCCGCCGAAGTTCAGCAAGTCGGCCACGATAATCTGGTGACCGGTGCTTGAGATCGGCAAAAACTCCGTCAAGCCCTCAACGACGCCAAGTATCAACGCCTGAGCGGCAGTCCAAAGATCCATTATTCCCCCATAAAGCCCTGCCTCATGCAGAGCTGATTAGTCTTGATTAAGTGTTTGCCACCGCTGCCCTGAAGTGGGTTACAGGTGCGACATGTTCCCCAGAACGGTGTGAAAAAACTGTCAGAAATCAATAAAGATGAAGCTTTGCCAATTTCGGCCGAGATCCTATCAGACACGTTCTACTTTCGCTGCTATGACATGACTTCGGTTTCGTCTGACAGGCAAGTCTGAAAAAAGTTGTTCTGCGAAACACCACAAGAAGAAAAACAGGAGTGAACATTCATGAATACCCTGCGCGGGTTGTCCATCAGCCGTCGTTTATGGCTGATTCTGATCGTTGCAATGGCGATGCTGCTGGCGTTGGGCTTATTGATGCTAAAGCAGATACATGACGATTTGTATGAAGGCAAAGCCCAGAAGACCCAACATGTGGTGCAGGCCGCCAGTGGCGTGCTCAGCTACTACCACGGCCTGGAGACGGCCGGCAGCTTGAGCCGTGAAGCGGCACAGCAACAGGCTCTGAGCGTGATCAGCACACTGCGCTACGACAATGACGACTATTTCTGGATCAACGACCTGCGCCCGTTCATGGTCATGCACCCCACCAACCCCAAGCTCGACGGCAAGGACCTGTCCGCCATCAAGGACCCGGACGGTTTCGGGATTTTTAACGAAATGGCACACCTGGCCAAAACCAGGGGCGCGGGCATGGTTGACTACCGCTGGCCAAAACCCGGCGCGCAAGATCCGGTGCAAAAGACCTCCTATGTGCAATTGTTCGAGCCTTGGGGCTGGGTCATCGGCTCTGGCGTCTACATCGACGACATGCAGGCCGAATTTCGCGCCCAGGCCTGGAAAGCCAGTTGGGCAGGCCTTGGCATAGCGCTGGTCATGGCGCTGCTGGTCACCCTCATTGCCCGCAGCATTGTGCGACCGCTGCAAGAGGCGGTGCAGGCCATGGCCAATATCGCCAGCGGTGAAAGCGACCTGACCCGTAGCCTCGATACCCACGGCCGGGATGAAGTCACCCTCCTGGCACAGCATTTCAATGCATTTACCGCCAAGCTGCGCAATGTGATCAGCCATCTGCAGTCCACCGCCACCGCACTTGAGCAGTCGTCCACTGAGCTGGGCAATGACGCGACCGACGCCCAGCAGCGCAGCCAGCAGCAGGCCCTGCAAATGGATCAGGTCGCCACGGCAATCAACGAAGTGACGTACGCCGTGCAAGAGGTGGCCAAAAACGCCGAGCATGCTGCCGGCGAAATGCGCGGCGCCCAGTCCCAAGCCGAGCTTGGCCAGCAAAATATCGACAGCAGCCTGCAACAGATCGACCAACTGTCCGGCACCATCAATCAGGCCGTCGACGTCATCCGGACCCTGGCCACGCAAAGCAGCGAAATCGGCAGCGTGCTTGAGGTGATCCGCTCGATTGCCGAACAAACCAACCTGCTGGCGCTCAACGCCGCGATCGAAGCGGCCCGCGCAGGCGAGCAAGGGCGTGGCTTTGCCGTTGTGGCCGACGAGGTCCGGCTGTTGGCCCAGCGCACGCAAAAATCCACGGCCGAAATCCAGACCATGATCGAAGGCTTGCAGAAGCACTCCGAAGCCGCGGTCAATGTCATCGGCACGAGCAGCCGGGCCTCTCAACTGACCATCGAACAGGCCACCCAGGCCGGGCAAAGCCTGACCAGCATTGGCCATGCACTGAACAATCTCAACGATCTCAATGCATCCATTGCCAGCGCCACGCTGCAACAGGCCCACGTGGTGGAAGACATCAACCAGAACGTGACCCAGGCCGCCCAACTGTCACAGGGCACCGCCCAGGCAGCAGAGCAGTCGAGCGCCGCCAGTGCCCACCTCAAGGAATTGAGCGTGCAGCTCAATGGGCTACTGCGCCAGTTCAGGGTGTGAAAGCAGAGGCAGGCTGCACGCGTGCAGCCTGCCTCGCCTCAAGCAATCACAATGTCGCTGCCCGCCAACGAGGCCAGCCCGACGCCAACCAGCGTCACCGAGTCATTGCCAAAGCTCAGGACGGTGTCGTGCCCCGAAGCACTGGCGTGGGCCCGATAGTCGGTGTTGTACCCGCCATCAACCCCCAGAAACAGCAGCGTGTCGGTAGCCTGATAACCCAGCAGCGTGTCGTTGCCGAAATGCCCGCTGAAGACGAAGGTATTGATCCCGCCCCCGGACTGCAGCAGGTCATTGCCCGCGCCACCGATAAACACATCGTTGCCCCGCGAACCGATCAGATGATCGTTGCCGCCCTGCCCCAGTAACCAGTCGCCGTGCTCACCGGCCTTGAGCGTGCTGTCCCCGGACCCGGCCTTCACCGCGCCGGTGTAATCACTGCGGTTATTGCCGGACCACAAGCCGTCATCGGCAACCCGATGGACCACGGTTTTGCTCATCCCCAGCCAGCCCGGCTCTTGTGTGGCCAACAGGTTGATATCCCGGGCAATGCTGATTCCGCCGTGTTCATCGCGTACATAGAGGGTGCCGTGCCCGTCATTGACGACTTCCACGTGACTCATGGCCTGTTGCAGGTCCAGGGTATTGATGCCTTTACCACCCAGAATGATGTTATGGCCGCCACTGTCCCGAAAAGTGTCATTGCCTTCACGCCCTTCCAGGAAGTCATTGCCGCGCCCGCCCTGAATCAGGTCGTTGCCGTCGCTGCCAATAATGAACGTGCTGCCCTTGTGGGGCTCGGCGTTGCGATTCAGGTCCTGAACCCAGGTGTTTTCCCGTGCCGGGTTCGACAGGTTGGCAACCACGATGGTCGAGTCCTTGCCCGTCAGCTCATAGAAGGCAGAGTCAAGAATCCGCGTCATCCCGCTTTCGTAGCCGCTGGGTAAATGGGTGACCCAGGTCGAGACATTGGCAATCGAAAAAGGCATGAGGTTCCACGCAGTGGACGCGTAGTGATCGTTGAAACTCACAATATTGTTGGTGGCTGACGGTTGATGCGCGTCGTGCACCCCCAGGGACGACAGATTGAAATCCGAGCCATCCAGAGCGCGGAATACCGGGTCGTTCTCGTAGCCGATATTCAGCACGCTGGACGTGGTTTCGCTCTGTGTGGGCGAAGCAAAGGCGATGTAACGAGCATCACGATAGAAACCCGACCAGTGATCGCTGCTCAAATCGGCCAGGCTATTGACCGCCAGTCCGCCCAGACTATGGCCACTGACCAGCACGTCCTTGCCGGCCAACCCCTGGGCACCGGCAAAGGCGGCCACTTTTCCCAGTAGCGAGTCGAACGCATTGGCGCTGTAGTTTTTGGCGTAATCCCCAGGCCCGACAGCAGCCAGCAAATCGCTGATGGCATCGCCAATGGAGTCCGTGATCAGCGACTCCCGTGGCCCGCTGGTGCCGCGAAACCCGATGCCAATGGCAGTCAACTGGCCATCGGCGCCGTATTTACCGAGGATCTCCACTTGGGCCGTGCCATAGCCGGCTTTTTCACCGAAGAAGGTGCCGCGCTGATCAACCTTGCCCGCATAACCCAGTTGCTCGGCACTGATGGGGGTCCAGCCGGCTTTTTCGACGGCCTCGCGGGCGAGTTTTTCCGAATCCGGGTTCCAGGGAATCCCCGGCACCACTCCCTGTGAGTCGGTCCCGCCTAGCACGGCCTTGACCAGCGTGGCGGGGAGCCCGGTGCCCATGCCGTTTTTCTGATAGCCCACGGCAAAGCCGTTGTCGAGGTTGTGATAACTGTAAAGCGTGATAGCCAGCGCATCTTTAACGAGCGCCGTTGAAACGTTTGATCCCACATCCATATAGTCAAAAATCGCCATGATTTTACGCTCCTCTTTGATAAACCTATCGCGCCACAAAAGCCTCATCGACCCGTGCCAGGTCCTGTTCACGCAACGTGCCCGCGTAAAAGTGCAATTTGGTCCAGGCCAGCAAGTAGTCGTAACGGGTTTGGGCCAGGTCGCGCCGCGTGCTGTAGAGCTGCTGCTCGGCGTTCAATGCATCAAGGTTGACCCGCTCGCCCCCCAGAATGCTTTGCCGGGTCGAAACCACCAGCGCCTCGGCCGAGACCAGAGCCTTCTGGTAGGCCCGAAATTTGCTGACACCCGACAAACACGCATTGAATTGGCGCCTGAGCTCAATCAGGGTTTCCCGGGTCTTGCCCTCCAGTTCGTATTGCGCCTGGGACAGGTTGCTGCTGGCCTGACGCACCGACGCCGTCACCCCACCTCCCGAGTACAGGGGCAGGCTGACCTCTATGCCGATGGTGTTGGTGTCGTAGCGTTGGTTGTAGGTATTGCCGCTCTCTGACTCCATCTTGCGCACACTGGCGTAGGCGTTGAGCTTGGGCAGATGCCCTGCCCGATTTCGCTCGACTTCGTACCGTGCCACCTCCAGCGCCTCACGCTGTGAAGCGAGCACCGGGTTGTTGGCCAGGGCCATGGCATGCCAGGTCGAAAAGTTCGCCGGTTCCAGCGGCAATGAATTGAAACTTCGGGCCAGCGGCGTCAACTGCTCGATATCCAGTACCGCCACCCCCATCAGGGCGCCCAGCTCACGCAACGCTGCATCTTGCTCATCAAAGGCCTGGATCTCTTCTGCGGTGGCCAACTCGTAACGGGACTCGGCTTCCAGAATGTCGGTACGCGTACCTTCCCCTTGGCGAAACAGGTGTTCGTTCTGCTGAAACTGCTGCTCGTAGGCTTTTTTCTTGGCTTGAGCGATGTCGATCTGATCCTGCGCGAACAGGGCCTGGGTGTAATACGTCAGCACCCGCACCAGCAGCTCCTGGCTTTTGCTGCGAAACACTTCATCTGCAAACAACGCCTGGGCGACACCCTTGCGGTAATTGGCGTACGCCTCGTAGTCGATCAGCGGCTGCTGCAACATAAAGGTCGAGCCGTAACTGTTGTAGTGGCGGTCATCGTGGGTGTTGCCGCGCTCGTTGAGGTAGGTGGCTTTGGAGTTGTTGCGCCCCTTGTTGTAGTTGTAGGACAGCTTGGGCAGCAGCCCGGCGCGGCCAATGGCCCGGCTTTCAAGGCCCGCGTCGCGCTCCTGGATGGCACCCAGGAACTGCGGATCATTGCGCAACGCCTCTTCATACACCTCAAACAGTCCCATTGCCTGTGCACTGGCCGTGACCCCGAGCCACAGCGCAAGCGAGAGGCCCAACCGGGAAGCTCTTTTCATAGGTCGCAGCATCCTAGCGCTCAGTCAGCGCAGAACCTGCGCGATCCAGCAGCGGTTTAAACAAGTAGTTGAGCAGTGAGCGCTCACCCGTGCGTACGAACATCTCGGCCGGCATGCCGGGCCTGATGACCAGCCCGTTGAGTTTTTCCAGCGCCTGATCACTGACCGTGCTGCGCAGGACGTAGTACGGCATTCCGGTTTTTTCATCGAGCAACTGGTCTGCCGAAACCAGGCTCACCGCTCCTGACACCCGTGGTGTCCGGCTTTGATTGAACGCCGTAAACAGTATGTCCACGGGCAACTCGCTGCCCACACGGTCCACCAGGTTCACCGGCAGGCGCCCTTCGACTTCAAGGCGCGCGTCCTGGGGCACGATTTCCAGCAGGGTTTCCCCGGCCCGTACCACCGCACCCTCGGTGTGTACCCCCAGGTTGACCGCGATACCGTCCGCTGGCGCATTGATATCGCTGTGTTGCAGATCAAAGGTGGCCGAAGCCAGTTGCTGCTCAAGGGTCAGGGTTTTGAGTTGAGCCTCGGCCAGCTGGGTGCGCACTTCCTTCTGATACTCGTCAATGTGTTGCGCCAGTTTGAGGCGCGACTCCAGTATCCCCTGCTCGATTCGCCCGCTTTCGCCGACGTTCTGTGCCAGATCCTGTTGAATCTGCGACAGCTGGCGTTCGTATTCCATCAGGCGGTTACGCGGGATATAGCCGTTGTCAGCCAATGGCCGCATATTGCTCAGTTGCTGACGCAGGGAATCGGCCTGAGCCAACTGATCACCCCGGGCCCGGCGCATCCCTGCCAACTGTTGCGCAGCGCCTTCGATGCTGGCCTTGAGACCGGCCTGCTCGCGGGCGAAGGCCTCACGCCGACTGCTGAACAGTTGTTGCTGGCCTTCAAGCACCAGGGCCAGGCGCGGGTCCGGGTCGTCACTCAACTGAGGCGCAAAACTGACCCGCCCAAGGTTGTCTCGCTCACTTTGCCAGCGGGCCTGACTGGCCCAGGCCATGCGGTACTGTGCTCGCAGCGATTGCACATCGGCCTCGACCTGCGTGGGGTCCAGGCGAAACAGCGGTTCACCCTGACGCACCGTCTGCCCTTCGCGTACCAGAATCTGGCTCACCACCCCCGGTCCCAACGATTGCACGGCCTTGCGCTTGCCCGACACCACCACGGTGCCTTGAACGGGGATGCCCTCATCCAGCGGCGCGAAGCTGGCCCATACAAAAAAGCTTCCTGCGCCCAGAATAGTCAGCACCCAACCTGCCCGGACGTAAAACCCGGCCCCGCGTTGTGGCTGATGGTCATCACTCATGATGGGAGCTTCCTTGCTCATGCGTCGACACTCTGGCGATTGATATTGGCGGGCGTCGCCTGTGCGGCGGCGTGTTGTTGCTGTGCTCCGGACAATGCCTTGAGCACCTCGGCACTGGGCCCGAAGACCTGGGTGCGGCCATCATTGAGCACCAGCAGTTTGTCGGTCTGGGCCAGGGATGATGAGCGATGGGTCACCAGTATCACCGTGCAACCCTGCCCCTTGAGCTGGACAATGGCCTGGGTCAGCGCCGCATCACCCACGGCATCGAGATTGGAGTTGGGCTCGTCGAGCACCACCAGGCTTGGCTTGCCGTACAAGGCCCGGGCCAGTGCCACGCGCTGCTTTTGCCCGCCCGACAAGCCGCTGCCCTCGTCCCCGAGCACCGTGTCGTAGCCTTGGGGCAGGCGCAAAATCATCTCGTGCACCCCGGCCTGCCGGGCCGCAGTGACCACCTGTTGCGGGTCGCCATCACGGAAACGGGCGATATTTTCGGCAATGCTGCCGCTGAACAACTCGATGTCCTGGGGCAGGTAGCCGATATGCGGCCCCAGTTGATCGCGGTTCCACTGATGGATATCCGCGCCATCCAGACGCACCGTGCCTGCCAGGGTGGGCCATACGCCCACCAGCACCCGCGCCAGGGTCGACTTGCCGCAACCCGACGCGCCCAGCACGCCAAGCACCTCGCCCGCATTGAGACTGAAACTGATCTGATGCAGCGTGGGCAGACGCTGGCCCGGCGGCGCAGCACTGACCTGCTCGAAACTCACCTGCCCCCTGGGGGCCGGCAACGCCATGCTGTCTTCACTGGCCGGGTGTTCGCGCAGCAGGCTGTCCAGTCGCCCATAGGCCAGCCGGGCCGAGCTCCATTGCTTCCACACGGCAATCAACTGGTCGATGGGGCTCAACACGCGGCCCATCAAAATCGAACCGGCAATCATCATACCGGCACTCATGTCGCCCTGAATCACCAGCAAGGCACCCAGCCCCAGCACCAGTGATTGCAGGCACAGACGCAAGGTCTTGCTCAGCGAACCGATGACGGCCCCGGTGTCGCTGGCCTTGTTCTGCTCAGCCAGAAACCGCGAATGCAGGTTGAACCAGCGTTTGCGTAACACGCCCAGCATGCCCATGGCCTGAATGGTCTCGGCATTGTGCAGATGGCTGGTGGCCAGTTGGCTGGACTGCTGCGAGTACACACTGGCCAGGCCCAGGGATTTGCGCGTCATCACTTCGTTGACACAGGCCAGCCCAACCAGCAACAGCGCGCCTGCAGTGGCCAGCACCCCGAGCCAGGTGTTGAACAGGAACATCACGAACAAATAGACGGGAAACCACGGTGCATCAAAGAAAGCGAACAGGGCTGGGCCCGTGACAAATTGGCGGATGAGGGTCAAATCCCCCAGCGCCTGGCCGGCATGCGCCTGACCGCTGAACAGATTGCGCTCGAAGGCGGCGCGGTACACCTGCTGGTTAAACCGGCGCTCCAATTGGCTGCCGATGCGGATAACAATAAAACTGCGCACCGTTTCAAGCAGCCCGATAAAAATGAAAAAGCCCACCACCATCAATGACAACATGGCCAGTGTTGTGGTGTTTTGCGAGGACAACACCCGGTCATACACCTGGAGCATGTAAATGGACGGCACCAACATCAATATATTGATCAAGGCCGTAAAACACCCCACGCTGATCAGGGTATTTTTATAGTCACCCAGCGCCTGCAACAAGGGGGCGACGGGACTGTTATTCAGCCGCTTCATGAGGCTTCCTTGATAGATAAAGCATTGCATGCTTGCGCAAAAAAAACCACAGTTACCCGCGAGCTGCGCCGGGCAATTACCCGTCCAGCCCTTTACCCCGACACTAACGCCTTAATAACGCTTAGTGGTTGGCGCGCACCATCACCAATATTCTTTGAGCGCCAAGTTGCACTTCATAGTGCCCCGGCTCAATACGGTTCATATGCACTATATCGGTACCGTCTTCGCCCATCAGGAATAAGCCGTCCGGGGTGGGCGACCAACTTTTCGGGACTTCGCCCAACCAGGTTTGCAAACATTCAACTTCGGGACTGAACGTCCTGTTCTCGGCAATCAGCTGTACCGTACAGGCCTGATCCACATCGTCCTGCGGATAAAATGTCCAGTTGCCCGCCAGTTGTGCGGGGCTCAGCAGCAGCAAGGAATTGGCCATGGCGCTCTCTGTAGAAAAGGTCAGCAATGCGGCGAGACACCCCATCACCTTGAAAAATCCGGTTAGCGTGCAGTTCATGTACTCAGCCCCCTGAAAGCAGCGCTTGCGCGCTGCTCCTGTACCGGCAGGCTTACGCGACGATGTCGTAAGTTGCCACTTGACCCACGGTGCTGACCAGGAAGTCAGCGACCGCATGGCCGCTGAAATCGACGGCAAAGTGGCCCTGGTTACTGGCTTTGTCGTAGCTCACGATCGCCTCGCCGGCACGCCCGGTGAAGGCATCGACAAAGTTCAGCCCGGCCAGTTTGGTGATGGCCGAAACGTCGATTTTGTCGATACCGGACTGGAAGTCCATGAGGGTATCGGCGGCATTGGGTGCAGAGTCTGACACCGCGCCAAACACAAATACATCGGCACCAGTGCCGCCCCAGAGCGTGTCAGCACCGCCACCGCCGTAGAGCACGTCGTTGCCGGCCCCACCCTTGAGCACGTTGTCGGCACTGTTGCCAATCAGCAGGTCATTACCCGAGCCGCCGATCGCGTTTTCGACTGTCACCCCCTGTGCAATCGACACGTTGCCGGTCATCCCGCCCACGTCAGAGAACGAACCTGCAGTCAGGTTGATCTTCTGGTTTTGAGTGAAGCCGGAGAAATCGAGGGTGTCATTGCCGCCGCCGTCCCACACCGCAAAGATCAGCTTGGAGCTGGCTGATGTCGCGCTGTAGAAGTCACGGTCTGCCGTGGCGTTGAAACCGTAAACGGTGTCATCGGCGCGGGTTTCAAGGTTGGCGCCGTAGAGTTTTTGCACCGCTGCAATGTCATCCAGCAACGGAGCCGATGCATAGGCACCTTCGCCGCTATTGGTGAAGTGCTGACCGGTGTTGCTTTCACTCCAGTAGCTCATGACGCTGTATGCACGACTGTCTTCGCCATAAACCGCGTCGCGGTAGGTCGGGTTGCCATTGCCGGCATTGTAGTCGCCGGGGTGCGACAGCCCCAGGGTGTGGCCGATTTCGTGGGTCAGGGTCTGACGGCCGTAATTGCCTTCGCCCGGGGTTTTGTTGACGTCATAGTCCTTGTTGATCAAGTACCACGACTCGCCTTTGCGCGCACTGTTTGGCAGATAGGCAAACGCGGCACCGCCGTTGCTTGCACTGAAGTTGGCGAACGTCATGTGACCGTCGTCACCACGGGATGCAGGCCCCTCGGTGAAGGTCACTTTGGCGACGTCTGCCCAGGACTCCAGTGACAGCTTGGCCTGTTCCTTTTGCACTGCGGAGAACTGGCTGAAGGTCCCAAGTCCGCGGGTGGCATACCCAACCGGGGGCGCTGTCAGGAAGGTGTACGTGAGGTTGATCACGCCGTCGCCGTTCAAGTCATGCCAACTGGCGCCGGAGCGGGTCAGTTGATCGGCCGCCTGATCGACGGTGAACGAAGGTTTGCCATTGACCAGGTGATTGCCGCGATCATAGAAATGACTGAAGTTATCAATTTGAGTGAAGACGGAACTGCTGCCAGTTGCCGACTGGGTCGGGCCGACAGACAGTGCCACTTTCTCTTTAAGTTTCGACATTTAAACTTTTCCTTGTTTAGCCGTAGAAAATTTTGACAGACATCGACGACCCCTTGGCGAGATCGTCCTATCACTCGCCTTTATATGGCCGGCAGAAGCTGACACATCCTTAAATATTTAGTCCAGCACTTTTTTCGGCTAATTTGCGCAAACGGCGGAAGTTACCGGAAACATTGAATGCTTGAGCGAAAGTATTTTTTGATCCGCAAACGGCCACCAACTGACTGAAGGGTCTAAATACAAAAAAGTTAAATTAACCGGCTTCTCGTCCGTCTCCAATAAGGGCCAGAAGTGCACTGATATAACAATCATCATATAACTTTCGAACCACTTCCAGTTGTCGATTGTTATATACACAATGTCGCGTGTTGATAAGTTTTCGTCGTGACTGGCAAGTTGTATTCATAACATCGCATTGGCGCACTGTAGCCGCTGAAGAGCGAAGCGAGGCTGCGATCGGCTTGGTGCGCCACTGCGACGAAGCAATCGTAAAACCGGGCAACCCGGAAATTCAGGCACATCGTGTTTACTGGTTTTACGAGCATCTGAGACCATTGTCACTTGACGCCAACGGGGCATTTGAGTTTCCATGAAACCGGTTTCAGCGCTTTGCCGCGAAACCGCCTGCGATAACTCAAATAAAAGGTTTCAGGCCGTGAACAGTTTTTCAGCAGCCCAGCGCACCCGCGTGACCATGCTCGATGTTGCCCAGCGGGCCGGAGTGTCCAAGGCCAGCGTGTCGCGCTTTATTGGCGAAGACCGCGCCTTGCTGTCCGAAGCCATAGCCGAGCGTATCGAGCGGGCAATCAATGATCTGGGCTATCGGCCCAATCAAATGGCCCGTGGCCTGAAACGCGGTCGCACCCGACTGATCGGGATGCTGGTGGCCGATATTCGCAACCCCTATTCCATTGCGGTCATGCACGGCGTCGAAACCGCCTGCCGCCTGCATGGCTACAACCTTGTCGTCTGCAACACCGACCGTAATGACGAGCAGGAGCGCCAGCACCTGGCAGCTCTGCGTGCCTACAATATCGAAGGCCTGATCCTTAATACCCTTGGCCATGACCCTGACGCGCTGCAAGCGCTGCATCAGGAAATGCCCATCGTGCTGATCGACCGCAAAGTGGAGCAGTTGCACACCGACCTGGTGGGCCTCGATAACCCCGAGGCGGTGCGCATGGCGCTGGAGCATCTTGATCAGCAGGGTTATCGCGATGTGCTGATGGTCAGCGAACCGGTTGACGGTACCAGTTCCCGGATCGAGCGTATCAGCAGTTTTACCGGGCAACTGGCCGCACGCCCTGCCCTTCGTGGTGCCGTGATCAAGACCGGCCCGGGCCTTCGCGCCGACATCCAGACCTTCCTGCAAACAACCGGCCACGGCCCCAAGGCGATCTTTTGCGCCAACGGCCTCGCCGCACTGGCGTGCACCCAGGTGTTGCGCGAGTTGAACTGCCGGTTGTTCGAAGACGTAGGGTTGATTGCCCTCGATGACCTGGAATGGTTCCCGTTGGTGGGCAGCGGCATCACCGCACTGGCCCAGCCCACGCAACAGATCGGCGCCAGTGCCTTTGACTGCCTGCTTAAGCGCCTGAGCGGTGACACGTCACCGCCACGGGCGCTGGATTTTCCTGCGCAATTGATTATTCGCGGCTCGACACACCCCCTGACGGCCTGACACTTCAGCGGCTGGTAACCCATGAACCGGTGACCAGCCGTTTAACGCACAATAAAATGAAACCGGTTTCAGAGATTAATAACAATGACGACATTTCCCGTTTCCATCAGCCTGTCGAGCTACGGCGCCGATCTGGTTCGCCAGCGCGGACAACACAGTTTCATTGAGTTGCTGGCCAATGCTGGCGTGTCCCGCATCGAGTTGCGCGAAGAACTGTTGACCACAGAAGACCCGATCGCCTTTAGCCAGTCCGTACAGCAACTGGGGCTGGAGTGCGTGTTCTCCTCGCCATTGGAACTGTGGGAAGCCGGGCAATCACGCCCCAATACCCAACTGCTCGCCACCCTGAAGCGGGCCCACGCGTTCGGCGCCCAATGGCTGAAGGTGTCGCTGGGCTATTTCACTGAACACTGTGACATGCAGAACCTCGCAGCCTGCCTGAACCAGCAACCGGTGCGTCTGCTGGTGGAAAACGACCAGACCTCCTACGGCGGCCGCATTGAACCCATGCAGCGCTTTTTCGATCAGGTTGAGCAGCAGCAAGCGCCCATCAGCATGACGTTCGATATCGGCAACTGGCAGTGGCAGGACCAATCGGCCAGCACCGCTGCCCGCCTGCTGGGCCGCTACGTCACTTACCTGCACTGCAAAGGCGTGGTCCGTCGCCCGGACGGCAAGTTGGTCGCAACGCCACCGACTGCCATCGACTTGCAACAGTGGCAACACCTGATGACCCACATGCCCCACGGCCTGACCCGTGCCATCGAATATCCGCTGCAGGGCGCGGATCTCGACGGCCTGACCCAGGCCCATGTTGCCGTGCTGGCCCGCTTGAGCCAGAAGCAACAGGAGTTGAGCCATGTCTAAGGTTGATGTGTTGTCGTTTGGCGAAACCATGGCCATGCTGGTCGCCGAGCACACCGGTGATCTGGCGCAAGTCGGGCAGTTCCACAAGCGCATCGCCGGGGCTGACAGCAATGTAGCCATCGGCCTTGCCCGGCTGGGTTTCAATGTCACCTGGCTGAGCCGCGTAGGCGCCGACTCCCTGGGGCGTTTTGTACTCGACACGCTGCAAGCCGAAGGCCTGGACTGCCAGCATGTTGAAATCGATCCGCTGAACCCCACCGGCTTTCAGCTCAAGTCCCGCGTCGATGATGGCAGCGACCCACAGGTCGAATACTTCCGTCGCGGCTCGGCCGCCAGTCACCTGAACAGTTCTGCGCTCAATGCGCAGTTGCTCAGTGCCAGGCATTTGCACGCCACCGGCATCCCCCCTGCGCTCTCGCCGAGCTGCAATGCGTTGTCCTTCGATTTGATGAAGTCGATGCGCGCCGCAGGCAGCAGCGTGTCGTTCGACCCCAATCTGCGACCTTCGCTGTGGGCCAGCGAGCAACAGATGATCCGCGACATCAACGCCCTCGCCGCCTGTGCCGACTGGGTACTGCCGGGCCTGAGCGAAGGCCGGATACTGACCGGCTACGACGACCCGGCTGATATTGCCGCGTTCTACCTCGACCAGGGTGCGGAAGCAGTGATCATCAAACTGGGTGCCAAAGGCGCGTTCTATCGCACGGCCCAGGATGAACAATTTATCCCAGCCGTACCCGTGGCCAACGTCATCGACACCGTCGGTGCCGGTGATGGCTTTGCCGTCGGGGTGGTCAGTGCCTTGCTGGAAAACCTCGGATTTGCCCAAGCCGTACAACGGGGCAACTGGATCGGCAGCCGTGCCGTACAGAGCCGTGGCGACATGGAGGGTTTGCCGACCCGTGCCGAACTGAACACCTACAGCGCGCTGCCCGCGTCCCTTTAAACACCGTCATTGGCTTCATTTGTAACCTGCTGCGAAAAAACAAAAACAAGCTCAGGAGCACCCCACATGCAATCGCTAAAACTCGCCGCCCGTCGCTGGTGGTACATCATGCCGATCGTGTTTATCACCTACAGCCTGGCGTACCTTGACCGAGCCAACTACGGCTTCGCCGCTGCCTCCGGGATGGCCGAAGACCTCAATATCACCCCAGGCCTGTCGTCATTGCTGGGCGCGTTGTTCTTCCTGGGGTATTTCTTCTTCCAGGTACCCGGTGCCATCTACGCCCAGAGAAACAGCGTCAAAAAGCTGATTTTTGTCAGCCTGATCCTTTGGGGCAGCCTCGCCACGCTGACCGGCGTGGTCTCCAACGCCTACTGGCTGATCGCTATCCGCTTTATGCTCGGGGTGGTTGAAGCCGCCGTGATGCCGGCGATGCTCGTGTACCTGTGTCATTGGTTCACCCGTGCCGAACGCTCACGCGCCAACACCTTCCTGATCCTGGGCAACCCGGTGACCATGCTCTGGATGTCGGTGGTCTCTGGCTATCTGGTACAGCATTACAGCTGGCGCTGGATGTTTATCGTCGAAGGCCTGCCTGCAGTCTTCTGGGCGTTTATCTGGTGGCGCCTGGCCGATGACCGTCCAAGCGAAGCCAAATGGCTGAGTAACCAGGAGAAAGTGGACCTGCAAAGCGCGCTGGATGCCGAGCAAGTCGGCATGAAGCCGGTGAAAAACTACGCAGCTGCGTTCCGTACACCGGCCGTTATCCTGCTGGCCTTGCAGTTTTTTTGCTGGAGTATCGGCGTGTACGGCTTTGTGCTGTGGCTGCCGTCGATCCTCAAGCAGGGCGCACAGATGGACATGATCGAAGCGGGCTGGCTTTCTGCTCTGCCGTATCTGGCGGCGGTCATCGCCATGCTGGTGGTGTCCTGGGGCTCGGACAAACTGCAAAAGCGCAAACGCTTTGTCTGGCCACCGCTGCTGATCGCGTCTATCGCGTTCTACGGATCCTACATGCTGGGCGCCGAACACTTCTGGTGGTCCTACGCATTGCTGGTGATCGCCGGTGGTTGCATGTACGCACCCTATGGCCCGTTTTTCGCCATCATCCCGGAAATCCTGCCCTCCAACGTGGCCGGTGGCGCTATGGCCCTGATTAACAGCATGGGCGCGCTGGGCTCATTTGCAGGCTCGTACCTGGTTGGCTATCTGAACAGCTCCACCGGCTCCACCGGCGCATCCTTTTTGTTGATGAGCGGTGCCCTGATGATTTCGGTGCTCCTGACACTGATGCTCAAACCCGCTGCCAAAGACCCTGCTGCGCCGCACCACAGTACTTCGCAACGCCTGGCCCACTCTTGAATTCAACGTTGGTGATTCCCTTGAAAAAGAATGTCGTGCTCTACAAAGAACTGTCCCAGGCGCTGATGCAGCGCCTTGAAGCCCACGCCAATGTCACGCTGATCGAGCGCCTGGACGCCGACGGCATGAACACATTGCGTGCCGCCCTGCCCCAGGCCCAGGGAATACTGGGTGCAAGCCTGAAGCTGGACGCGCAGTTGCTGGATCTGGCGCCAGATCTTGAAGTGGTGTCCAGCGTCTCGGTGGGTGTCGACAATTACGACATCGATTACCTGACCGAACGTAAAATCCAGCTCACCAATACTCCTGACGTGCTCACCGAGACCACCGCAGACACCGGCTTCGCCCTGGTACTGGCCAGCGCCCGCCGCGTGGTGGAACTGGCCAATATGGTGCGTAATGGCCAATGGCAAAAAAACGTCGGCCCCGAGCATTTCGGCACCGACGTGCATGGCAAGACCCTGGGCATTATCGGCATGGGCCGCATTGGCGAAGCCCTGGCCCAACGCGGCCACTTTGGCTTCGGGATGCCGGTGATTTACCACAGCAATTCGCCCAAGCCCGCTGTTGAAGCACGCTTCAACGCGCAATACCGCAGCCTGGATGAGTTGTTGCAGCAAGCCGACTTTATCTGCCTGACCCTGCCCCTGACCGCCCAGACCGAAGGCCTGATCGGTGCCGGGCAATTTGCCCTGATGCGCCCCGAGAGCATCTTTATCAATATCTCGCGGGGCAAGGTGGTGGACGAAGCGGCGCTGATTCATGCCTTGCAAAACGGCCAGATACGGGCTGCCGGGCTCGACGTATTCGAGCGCGAACCGCTGGAGCTGACCTCGCCCTTGCTGAAACTGGATAACGTGGTGGCCACCCCGCATATCGGTTCGGCCACGTTCGAGACCCGCGAAGCAATGGCGCGCTGTGCGGTCGATAACCTGCTGGCGGCATTGGCCGGTGATCGCCCGGCCAACCTGGTTAACCCGCAAGCACTGCGCTAATCACTTGCCGCTTTTTATATTGGTCCAGATACGGGTGCGTACCCGGTCGATATTCAGCGGCATGGCCTCCAGCGCAAACAACGTGTCCATCATTTCAGGGGTTGGATAGACCTTGGTGTCAGCCTTGATTTCAGGGCTGACCAAGGCATCTGCCTGCTCGTTGCCATTGGCGTAATGCACATGGTTGGTGATACCGGCCATCACGTCCGGGCGCAGCAGGTAGTTCATAAAGCTATAGGCAGCTTTTTCGTCCGGTGCATCGCTGGGCATGGCAACCATGTCAAACCAGATGGCGGCACCTTCCTTGGGAATCCTGTAGCCGATTTCGACGCCGTTATTGGCTTCTTTGGCCCGGGTTTCGGCCTGCAGAATGTCTCCCGAAAAGCCGACTGCCACGCAGATATTGCCGTTGGCCAAGTCACTGGTGTACTTCGATGAATGGAAGTAGCTGATATAGGGCCGGACCTTGAGCAGCAACTCTTCAGCCTTCTTGTAGTCGGCCGGGTTCTTGCTGTGATGGGGCAAGCCCAGGTAGTTGAGCGCCGCGGGCAGGATTTCCGGGCCATTGTCGAGAATCGCTACGCCACAGGATTTGAGCTTTTCCATGTTTTCGGGCTTGAAGATCAAGTCCCAGGAATCCACCGGCGCATCGTCACCCAACACGGCCTTGACCTTGGCGATGTTGTAGCCAATCCCGGTACTGCCCCACAGATAGGGAAACCCGTGCTCGTTGCCCGGATCATTGACCTGCAGCGCCTTGAGCAGCACCGGGTTGAGGTTCTTCCAGTTCGGCAACTGGCTCTTGTCGAGTTTCTTCAGGGCCTTGCCCTGGATCTGCCGCGCCATGAAGTGGTTGGAGGGAAACACCACGTCATAACCCGATGAGCCCGTCATCAACTTGCCATCCAGCGTTTCATTGCTGTCGAACACGTCATAGCTGAACGCAATACCGGTATCGCGCTGGAAGTTCTTCATCGTGTCGGGAGCAATGTAGTCCGACCAGTTATAGACCTTCACAGTTTCGGCGGCCTGACACAGCGTACCGGCCAGCATCAGGGGCAACAGGGTCATACGGATCATGATTCGATTCCTTGCATATTTTGGGCAGCTGTTTTTATTGGCAGGTTTCGGCGATCAAAGGATCAATACATAGGTCTTGCGCACGGTTTCCTGGATGTCCCAGATTCCGGTGCTGTTGGCAGGCAACATCAGTGCATCGCCCGCTTCGATTGTCAGGGGTTCACCGTTATCCGGGGTGAAGGTGCAGCGGCCCTGGATAAAGTGACAGAACTCTTGCGCCACGATCTGGCGACGCCAGCGGCCCGGGGTGCATTCCCAGATGCCGGTTTCGACGCCGTCGCTACGTTCGACACAGGTGACTGACGTCACCGCCACCGGCGTACCGAGCGGTACGGCGACGGGGAAAGACTCGTGCAAGGTCACGTGGGCGGTATTTTTGAACTGAGTGATGCTCATGGGATGCTTCCTGTTAAGCGCAAGTGTTGGTTAATGCATGAAACCTTCCATAAACCCGGCCATGCGGCTGGCAAATTGCCGACGCCAGGGCGGGCTGTCCGGATTGGCCAGGGTTTTGTCTTCGTACACAAAGCTGCGAATGATCGCGTTGTAGCCCAGCCAGCGGCACGGCTCGGGCTCCCAGGCCTTGAGTGCGCCGAGACCGCCTTCGGTCAACACCCACGGTTGCCTGACCTCAAGGGTGTCGCGCTGCAAAATCAGGTCTGCCAGGGTGCGCCCGCCCAAATGACTGGCACCTACCCCCTCTCCGCCGTACCCACCGGCCAACGCAATGCCCTGCTGGCGATCACAGAGCATGTGCGGCTGAAACCGTCGCGACATCCCCAGATTGCCGCCCCAGGCGTGAGTAATCTCGACGTCTTTAAGCTGCGGGAACAGTTCGCCAAACAGATAGCGACGCAGTTCGACTTCGTCCTTGCTCAGATCAAAGTTCTCACGCAAGCGCCCGCCAAACTGATAGCCACCCCGGGCCCCGAACACCAGGCGGTTGTCCGCAGTGCGCTGGCCGTAGGTGACCTGACGGCTGCTTTCGCTGAAGGCCTGGCCCCGGGACAGGCCGATGCCGTCCCAAGTGGCTTGCGACAAGGGTTCGGTAGCCACCAGCAGGCTCTGCACAGGCAATTGATAACGCCCCAGAGGGACCAGGGTGTTGGCGTAGCCTTCCACGGCTGGCACCACCCATCGGCTGCGGACCTGGGCCCTGGCAGTGCGGGCAAAACCTGCGCGCCATTCGGTGACCGGGCTTTGTTCATAAATCTTCACCCCCATGCGTTCAACGGCACGGGCCAGGCCGCGTACCAGTTTGGCAGGGTGAATGGTTGCAATATGGGGTGTGGAAATCCCGCCATAGGGTTTGGCGACGCGGATCTGCTGTGCCAGCTCGGCGGGGCTTAACCAGCGGTAATCGGACTCGTCCAGGCCTTCGGCATAAAGGCTCGCCAGATAGCTGCGCAAGCTGGCTTCCTGCTCCGGATAACGGGCCGCGCAATACAGCCCGCCCCCTTTGCGGTAGTCACAGTCGATCCCTTCGCGATCAATGACGCTCTTTACTTCATCGGGAATGCCGTGCAGCAAATCGAAGGATTGGCGCCGCTGCTCCACAGACAGGCCTGCGAGCAAGCGGTCTTCACCCAGCAAGTTGCCCATCAACCAGCCACCGTTGCGTCCGGAAGCGCCAAAGCCTGCTGTTTGCGCCTCAACGATGGCGATAGTCAGTTCAGGGGCATGGCGTTTGAGGTAGTACGCCGTCCAGAGTCCGGTGTAACCGGCGCCGATAATGACCACATCGACATCCAGGTCGTGCTCAAGGGACGGGCGAGGTACGAGTTCCTCCCCAAGCTGGTCCATCCACAAACTGATTGAGCGCCATGCTGGCATTACCGACTCCACACCGATCCAAGAATGGCTCGATCCTAGTCGTTGGCCTCTGGCGCGTCTTGCGTACGTGCCCGCAAAGAAATTTGTTTGGCGTAGGCCTTGGGCGATTGCCCGGTGTGCTGACGAAAACAGCTGTAAAACGCAGATATCGAGTTGAACCCCGCCGAAAAAGCCAGCTCATCGACTTTGACAGGGGTTGCGGCCACATCCATCGCCGCCAGTACATGGCGCAGCCGTGCCTGATTCACATACCGATAAAAGCTTAGCCCCAGCACCTGATTGAGCAAATAGGACATCTGATTGCGGGTGTAGCCGCACGCTTTGGCCACTTGTTGCAGGTCCAGGTCGGGATCGAGCCAGGGTTGCTGGCGTTCGAAATAGGTTTGCAGGTCCTGGGCCATGAAGCTCAATTGCCGGGCCGAAAGCCCAAGGCGGCTGACCGCAGGCCGCAACGATCCCGGACGTGCGCAATGAGCGGCGGCTTCGTGAACCAGAGAGGCGTACTCATTGACCCTCCAGATCAGCCCGTCACGCACGGTAATGGCTTCGCTGGCCCGGAAGGACACCAGGCCCTGACTGCCGCGCAGGGTCATGCGGTACTGGATAAAGGCGGTATTGCCATCCAGGCGGATACGATCGCTGTGTTCGAGTGCTTCATCCGGTTCTCTGGGCATGGACGACTGCACATACTCGCGCAGTTCATCGAGGGCCATGACCCGATTCTGGAAAAAATCGTTGTAGATCACCTCGGGATGATAAAGCGCCATGACTCCATCAAGGTCCCGATGCTTCCAGCACAGGTGATAACGCATCACGGTTTCGCCAGTGGCGCGGGTGTGCTCGGGGCCGTCGTCTGGGGCTGACATAGAGTGCTCGAAGGCAAAAAACAGAGAGTGCCGAGTTTGTGCGCCGGCTTCAATGGCCATCAGCAGGAGATAAATAGCCTAAGTGCATGATTCATATCAAAACCTGAGCACTCAATCGGCTAACGGGCAAAATAAGGCTTATCGCTATCAGTGTTGGATGCTAGCTTTGAGTTCGAAACACGTGCAAACACACGCGGCCAGAATCGTGCCGCAGCCACAACTTGAGCTAAAGGAATTGCTCTATGTACTCGCAGGGAAACATCAATAAAGTCACCTTCCCGAACGCCTGCCAACTGATGCGCTGGCATTTTCATCCGATGGGCTTCGAGGCGACCATGGACGCGCCGAGCAGCATGATCGCCCGACTGTTTGACCGCGCCAGTGGCGAGACCGTGATTGCGATTGCCGGCATCCCTTGCGCCACGGTCATGAGCCTGGGCCAGTTGGGGCACATCATCCAGGTCGTGGAGGACGAACTCGAAAGCTTCGTACCGCCACAGGCCTGGCAAGCGCAGGCCTGAACTGCGCCTGCGCCTGCATCGCGAGCAAGCCCGCTCCCACATTGACTCTGCCATCAAAGGCATCACTAGACCTGTAGGAGCTGGCTTGCCTGCGATGGCATCCCTGCGGTTTGACTGACAGACCCCAGCGCCCGCATCGCGAGCAAGCCCGCTCCCACATTGACTCTGCCATCAAAGGCATCACCAGACCTGTGGGCGCTGGCTCAGTCCCCCAATGCAGTGCCTTCACGGCGCGGATCGGCACCGGCGGCCAAGCCTTGTTTATCGCGAACGATAACCTGGGTGCCACTGGTCATCTCGATGACGGACACATCGTGCCCTCGATCCTTCAACTGCTGCACCAGTGCCGGGCTGACAAGGCCGGCCTCGACTTCTGTGCCCACGTTGCGGCTACCAAAGTTGGGAAGATTGATCGCCTGTTGAGGATCGAGTTTCCAGTCCACCAGGCCAATCACCGCCTTGTTCACATACTCGATGATCTGGGAGCCACCCGGAGAACCAATGGTGGCAACCAGCTCGCCACTTTTTCGATCGAATACCAGTGTCGGGGCCATTGAAGAACGAGGTCGCTTGCCCGGCTCGATACGGTTGGCCACCGGCTTGCCGTTTTCCTCAGGGACAAAGGAGAAATCAGTCAGCTGGTTGTTCAAGATAAAGCCGTTGGTCATCACATGTGAGCCAAATGCAGCTTCAACCGAAGTGGTCATCGATATAGCGCCGCCCTGATCGTCAACGGCTGCAATTTGCGAGGTGGAAATACGCAGTGGTGATCGATCCGGTGCCAGCGCGAGGTTCATCCCTGCTGGAGTCCCCGCCTGGGCGCGCCCCATGCTTCGCTCGCCTACAAGAGATGCCCTGGCCTGCAAATACGCTTTATCGGTCAGGCCTTTCACATTGACCGGCACGTAGTCGCTGTCTGCCAGATACAGCGCCCGGTCGGCGTAAGCAAGACGCTCGGCCTCCGAGATCAGGTGTACGGCGCTAACCGCAGGTTCCAGGCCTGCCCCGGTCTTGCTCGGAACGGGTTGCAGGGTGGCCAGATCCAGCGCTGGCGATTTGTTTTGCAGGGCTTCGAGAATCCCCAGGGTCTGCAGCACCGCAACGCCACCTGAAGAAGGCGGAGGCATGCCACAGACTTTCCACTGTTTATAGTCACCGCACACTGGCTGACGCTCTATTGCCCGGTAACTGCTGATGTCGGACAGGGACAGGGTGCCCGGGTTGGTGTGGGACCTGACCTGATTCACCATCCCCTGCGCCACGGCGCCCTGGTAGAAGGCGTCTGCCCCGCGTGTAGCGATGGCATCCAGGGTCTGGGCCAGTTCAGGGTTTTTAAGCAGTGTGCCGACCGGCAAAGGCTGCCCCTGGTCCGTCAGGAAGTACTTGGCCATTTGCGGTGAAGCGGCGATGAAGGGGTCGGCGGTGATTTGGGTATGCAGGCGTTTGGAGACAGGAAACCCTTCGCGCGCCAGTTCAATGGCAGACTGGAACAGGTCACGCCAAGGCAGTTTGCCATGTTGCTGATGGGCCATTTCCAGCGCTCTGAGCACCCCCGGCACGCCCACCGAACGCCCGCCGATCTGGGCCTGCGTAAAAGGGATCGGCTGGCCGTCTTTACCCATGAACATATGGCTGGTGGCACCTGCCGGGGCCGTTTCCCGGCCATCAAAGGCCTGAACCCGCTTGCCGTCCCAGTACACGATGAACGCACCGCCGCCGATGCCGCTTGCCTGGGGCTCTACCAATGCGAGCACGGCTTGCATGGCGATGGCCGCATCAATTGCCGATCCACCCTTGCGCAGCATCTGCTGCCCTGCAGCGGTTGCCAATGGATTGGCTGCCGCGGCCATGTGACGAGTTGCATGCACGGGGGCCATGCCAGCCCGAAAGCCCGAGGATATCTCGGGTGCAGGGGGCAATTCGGAGGCTTTATCAGGTGGCTGGTATCCGCTGCTGCAGCCCCCGATCAAGAGGGCAAGGGCCGATAAACCAATAACACGGGCGTGGTTGTTCTTGGCAAGCAGGGTATTGATCAAAAGAAGTTCCTTCACTTTTTGTTTTACGGACATCACTCATTAAACAGGCTTGTCGCGAATCGGTGACCCGCGCAGTGTATCTATACGTACTGAAACGTAGTGGCCACTTTTGCCTCAAACGTTGCAACAGTCACTGGCAGGCATTCTTGACCGTCGAGCCATCCAGAGCAATTTTCCCGGCCTGGAGGATAAAACCCATGTCCTTGATTCATCATTATCTCCCTGAAAATCGACACGTTCATTGAGCCCTGGCACTACTGATCAGGCAGCGGATTCGCTACTATGCACGCACATGCGAAACACGCAGCCCTACCCCCTTGGAGCACCGAATGCCCAGCCAAAAGGACACCGCAGCCCCAAGCACCGCACCGGTGATTCCTGACCAGCGCCGCGAGCTGATCCTGCGACAGTTGCGCAAGCACCAGATACTGAGTGTTCATCAGTTGATGGAAATGTTTGACTGCTCGCACATGACCGTACGCCGCGATATCGCCTTGCTGGAGCAAGAGGGGCGCGCCTATTCGGTAACGGGTGGTGTACGGATTGCCAGCCAGCTGCACAGCGAGCCCAGTCATCAGCTCAAGGCAGTGGTCGAGTTGCCGCAAAAGCAAGCCATGGCCAGGCTCGCGTCCCGACTTCTGCATGCCGACATGACGGTGTACCTGGATGCAGGTACCAGCACGCTGGAAATTGTGCCCTATGTGAAGGCATTGACGGGCATGACCGTAGTGACCAACGATTTTGGCGTGGTTCAAGCCTTGCTGGACGCCCCCCAGGTGACGGTCATTCATACCGGCGGGCAGCTTGATCATTCCAACCATTCCTGTGTCGGCAACCTGGCCGTCGCGACCTTGCGCCAGATAGTCACGGACGTCGCCTTTATTTCCACCAGTTCCTGGGATTTGCGCCGCGGCATCACCACCCCTTCGGCGCTGAAGGTGGAGGTCAAGCAGGTGGCGATGCATTCAGCCTCGCAAGTGGTGCTGATCGCCAGCAGCTCCAAGTACGGCACGTTCAGCATGTACAAGATCGCGGGGCTTGAGCAGTTCGACATCATCATCAGCGATGATGCCCTTGCGGCTGCGGCAGCCGACGGGATTCGCAAGCAGGGTATCGAGCTCTTGTTACCAGGCGATCAAAAGCCGGCCTGACAAACAGCGCTGGTACTGGCTGCAATTGTGGGAGCGGGCTTGCTCGCGATGGTCTTCAGAGGGGCGCATTGACTCAGTCGATACGCGTCATCGTTAACGATCATCGCGAGCAAGCCCGCTCCCACAGAGGCAGAAATCACTTGAGTGAATACCTGATCAGCGTGCCCTCCACTCCCGCAGCCACTGCAGCCCCGCCGAAGTGTCTCCCTTGGGGCGGTACTCGCAGCCGACCCAGCCGTCATAGCCCAACTCGTCCATCAGGTCGAACAGGAACGGGTAATTGAGCTCCCCCAAATCGGGCTCATGACGATCAGGCACACCTGCAATCTGAATGTGACCGATCCCGTCAAAGTCGCGACGAAGCTTGGTGGCCAGGTCCCCTTCCACTATCTGGCAGTGATAGCAGTCGAACTGAACCTTGAGATTGGCCGCGCCCACCTCCTTGCAAATGGCGTGGGCCTGATCCTGGCGGTTGAGGAAAAACCCGGGCATGTCTCGGGTATTGATCGGCTCCAGCAACACGGTGATGCCCGCCTGGCTCGCTTGAGCCGTCGCGTACGAGAGGTTTTCCAGGTACACGCCATGGTGGCGTGCACGCTCGGCTGGCGAAGGCAGCAACCCCGCCATCACATGGATACGGCTGTTGCCCAGAACTGCGGCGTACTCCAGCGCGCGGTCGAAGCCCGAGCGAAACTCATGCTCACGGCCCGGCAAGGTTGCAATGCCCCGCTCTCCCGCCGCCCAGTCACCGGGCGGCGCGTTGAACAGGGCCTGGACCAGGCCGTTGTCGCTCAGGCGCTGCTTGAGTTTCTGGGCGCTGTAGTCGTAAGGAAACAGATACTCCACCGCTTCAAAACCATCGGCCGCCGCCGCGGCGAAACGATCCAGAAAAGCGTGCTCCGGGTACAGCATGCTGAGGTTGGCAGCAAAACGAGGCATGTTAACTCCTTGGGAAATGGGTCAGACAAATGGCCAGATCACCAGCGTGATCAAGAAGCCGAGCGTGCCCAGCAACGTTGTGATCACGGTCCAGGTGCGCAAACCGTCCGCGACGTTGAGCCCGGCCAGTTTCGTGAAAATCCAGTAACCCGCGTCGTTGATGTGCGACATGGCCAACCCGCCACCGCCCATGGCCAGGCACAGCAGCGCCATGTGGTTGGGCGTCAGGTCAAGGGTGACGATCAGCGGGCTGATGATACCCGCGGTAGTCACCAGTGCCACAGTGGTCGAGCCCTGTACCGCACGCAGCAACATGGTCAGCAGGAACCCCAGGGCCAGCACGGGCAACCCGGTGGTACGCAACATGTCGGAGACCACCGCGCCGATCCCGGTGTCGACCAGCACCTTGCCGAATACACCCCCTGCACCGGCAATCAGGATGACCATGGCCACGCCGGGCAGAGCCGAACCGATGACATCAGAAACCTGGGTGCGGCTCCAGCCACGGCGCGAGCCGAGCAGCCAGGCACACAGCAAGGTGTCCAGCAACAGCGCCACCAGCGGTGCGCCGAGCACGGTCATGATCCCGCGCAAGGTCGATTCCGGGGGCAGCAACGAGTTAGCCAGAGTGCCCAGCAGGATCAGCACGATGGGAAACAGGATCAGGCCTGAAATCAGTGCAAAGCCGGGCGGCGGTGCCGGCGGCAGCTTGGAGACGATACTGCTGGTGGATTCCTCCAGCCCCATGTGGGTCTCGGCGACAGCCGCTTTTACCGTGTCGGTTGACTGGCCATTGGTCCATGCCGCCAAGTCTTCGTTGGTCACATGCGGGCCATAGACTTCAGCGCGAATGTCATCGCTCATCGGGTAGAAGCGACGCGTCATGCGCCCGGCCACCCGGTAGCCGACGTAGCACAGGAAGGCCGTGATCGGCAGGCCGAACATCAGCACACGACCGAGGTCAGCCCCCAGCTGGCTTGCCGCCGCGACAGCACCCGGATGGGGTGGCAAAAAAGCATGCACGGTGAGCAGCGCCGCGCACATCGGCAACGCAAACACCAGCAGCGGTTTACGCGCTCTGCGCGCCACTCCGTAAGCCAGCGGCATCAGAATGATCACCCCGACCTCAAAGAACACCGGTACACCAATGATAAAACCGGCAACGGTCAGCGCCAACGGCGTGCGACGGTTGCCGAAGCGCTCCATCAACGTCTTGGCCAGTGCCTCGGCACCGCCGGAAAGCTCGATGATCCGTCCGATCATAGCGCCCAGTGCGATGATGATCGCAATATGACCAAGGGTCTTGCCCATGCCGCCTTCAATGGTTGCCACCAGATCCGCCGGTTTCACCCCGGCCACCAATGCCACCAGAATGCTGACCAGCATCAGGGCCACGAAAGGTTGAAACTTGTATTTGAGCACCAGGAACAGCAACAGCGCGATCCCGGCTCCGGCAGTCAACATCAGAATGAACGGGCTCATGACTGCCGCGCTCCAGGTTGAACGAAGGGTGGGCGAATGCCACTTAAAACATGAGTGATACGGTGATCGTATGCCATGAGGTCAAGTCCTGTTGTTATTGTTTTAGGCAAGCCGCTCCCCACAGGAGTAGCACTGCTGCTCCCGGGCATAGCCTGCATTAGCGGTGTATCGGCCCTACCAGTGAACGTTGAACGCTTCTCGCAATTCATCCAGGGCGAGTTGATCCAGCGGCTGCGGACGCGGGTCGCTCATCAGCCACAGTCGTGCCGTTTCCTCAAGCTCCTCCAGGGCATAACTGGCCTTGGATACGGAGCTTTCCCAGACCACCGGGCCGAGCCGTTCGAGCATTACGCCCCGCACGCTGTTGGCGAGTTGCGCGACTTGCTCGGCCACCTTTGGGGAGCCCGGCCGTTGATAACCGATCAATGGAATGTGCCCGACCTTCATCACCTGGTAAGGCGTCAACGGCGGCAGAATGTCATCCGGATGCCATACCCCGGCCAGGGTCAATGCCACCAGATGGGTGGAATGGGTATGCACCACACCCCCGACGCCTGGATTGCGGTCATAGACCTGGCGATGCAGGGCCAGGGTTTTCGACGGCTTGTCACCGGACACCCACTCTCCCGCGAGGTTGACCTTGGCGATGGCCGCTGGATCAAGACGACCCAGGCAGGCATCGGTGGGGGTAATCAGCCACCCATCGTCAAGACGGGCGCTGATATTGCCAGCGCTGCCCACGGTGTAGCCGCGCTGATACAGGCTGCGACCCACGTCGCAAATTTCCTCGCGCAATGCGGCTTCGCGACTCATTGCGCACCTCCGGCCAGTTGCTTCAAAGCCTTGTCGAAAAATTCCCGGCAACCAAAATTGCCCGACTTGAGCGCAAGCGCCAAAGGCTCATCGGTGCTGCTGACCGTGGCAGGCACGCCCGGATCGATCTGCGCCCCGATCTGCAACAGTTGCACCCCCAACGCCTGCACCACCGCGCCCGAGGTTTCACCGCCTGCGATCACGAAGCGACGCACGCCAGTACTCAGCAGACCTTTGGCAATGTCGCCAAAGGCGCGCTCTACCAGGCTGCCAGCCTGCTCGACACCCAGTTGCTGTTGCACCGACTTGACCTCGTCCGGCGAGCTGGTGGCATAGATCAATACGGTCTGCCCATGATCCCTGGCGAAAGCCAGCGCCTGGGCAACAACCGGCTCTCCGGCTGCCAGGGCCAACGGGTCAATGCGCAGGGCCGGGCGGCCTGATTCAAGCCACGCAGCAACTTGCCCATTGGTCGCGACAGAGGCACTCCCCGCCAGGACCACTTCCCCTCCCGACACCGTGGGCAATGACGACGCATCCAGATGCCTCAACTTGCCTGCGCGACGGAAGTTTTCCGGCAGCCCCAGCGCCAGGCCCGAACCACCGGTCAGCAGAGGCAGGTCGGCACAGGCCGTGCCCAGGGTGTAAAGGTCCTCATCGCTCAATGCATCGGCGATGGCCATACCAATACCTTGCGCCCGCAATTCGGCGATTTTCCCGCGTACGTGTTCATCGCCCAGTGCAATGCTGTCGTAGCGCAGCAACCCGACCTTCAGGGTGGTCTGGGATTGCAGGACACGCACCAGATTGGCATCGGTCATGGGCGTCAGCGGATGGTGCTGCATCCCCGACTCACTGAGCAGTTGATCCTGCACAAACAAGTGGCCGCGAAAAATGGTTCGCCCGTTCTCCGGGAATGCCGGACAGGCCAGGGTGAAATCACTGCCCAGCGCCTCGAGCAATGCTTCGCTGACCTGGCCGATGTTCCCGGCGGCTGTGGAGTCGAACGTGGAGCAATACTTGAAGAAAATCTGCTCGCAACCTTGCTCTCGCAACCAGTTCAACGCCGCCAGGGATTCTGCGACAGCGTCTTGGGTCGGCATGGTGCGGGATTTCAGTGCGATCACAATGGCGTCTGCGTCGAGCCCGGCGGCGACTTCGCTACCGGGAATGCCAATGCTTTGCACCGTGCGCATGCCACCGCGTACCAGCATATTGGCCAGATCCGTGGCGCCAGTGAAGTCATCGGCGATGCACCCCAGCAACGGGCGGGCGATGGAAGTAGTCATGACGCGGCCCTCAAACGGATTCAGGTTTGGCTTTCGGTAGCTCAATGCCCGGGAAGATCTTGATCACGGCCGAGTCATCCTCGCGGCCAAAACCCGCGCTGGAAGCTTGCATGAACATCTGATGTGCCGTTGCCGATAACGGCAGCGGAAACTTGCTGGCCCGCGCTGTATCGAGAACCAGGCCCAGATCCTTGACGAAAATATCGACGGCGGACAAAGGCGTGTAGTCTGCCTTGAGAATGTGCGGCACGCGGTTTTCAAACATCCACGAATTACCGGCGCTGTGGGTGATCACTTCATACAGTGCATCGGCATCCACCCCTTCGCGCAACCCAAGGGCCATCGCCTCTGCGGAGGCGGCGATGTGCACGCCGGCCAGCAATTGATTGATGATTTTGACCTTGGAACCCAGGCCATGAACATCACCCAGGCGATAGACCTTACCGGCCATGCCCGCCAGGATCGCATCGGCCCTGGCGTAGGCCGGAGCCGGGCCGGACGTCATCATGGTCATCTCGCCCGCCGCAGCCTTGGCGGCGCCACCGGAGATCGGCGCATCCAGGTACAGCAAGCCTTTCTCATCCAGGCGTTGCCCCAGTTCCACCGCGTAGGTCGGTGCGACAGTGGCACAGCCAATCACCAGACTCCCCGGGCGCAATGCAGCCACGGCGCCACCTTCACCGAACAACACGGTTTCGGTCTGCTCGGCATTCACCACAACGGTGATGATCACATCACACTCACCGGCCATGTGAGCCGGTGAAGTGCAGGCCACACCGCCTTCGCTGGCAAATTGCGTGGTGACGGCTTCGCGTACGTCACAGGCATGCACGTTGAAGCCGCTGCGCAACAGCGAACGGGCAATGCCCAGTCCCATCGCGCCCAGACCGATTACGCCGACATTCTTGTTATTCATGGGGTACTCCAGAGAAAAGCTGCGGGCACGGCCTGACCGTAAAGGCGCAGGGCATTGTCCACGTGTGCAGAGAGGGGAAAGACTGGATCGATGGTGATGGCGGTGCCAGCCAAAGGAGAAGTGGCGACAAGGCGGCTGGGCGTAGTCTCGAACATCGTCGCAATCCTGTTTTATGTTGTTTTCAGGTTGTCATGCGGATTGAGCAGATAATCCACCAATGATCAGATTATGTGAAGTTATTTTTTCATCTAACATTTTTTAACATAACCGAATAACATCGCCCCACGCCAGGCATACCCCATCACTTGATGTTTTCGGATGGCATCGCACACACGACAACGGTCGAAGGACCCGGAATGGCGGACACGCAGAATCGTGGGCTCGATGTTGCTGAGCCCTACTCATTCAAGTGCGGTCATTCGGGTGCGGTGATGCCATCCAGGGCGGATGGACGGCCTTACCAGTTCGACGTTTGCTGAAGATTACGCCCGCAAATCCTCAAAAAACGCCTTGCCTTGAGGCACGCGATCAGAGGCCTTGGGGACATTCGGTCCCTGGGCATCCTGATTTTCCAGATACCAATAGCAGTGCTTGACCGCCCGGGTGATGCCTACATAGGCCAGCCGCAGGATTTCGTCTTTCTGGGCGCTGTCATAAGGCTCAGGGTCTGCGTCCTTGCCCAGGCCAGCCATGCGATACACCTGATTCTTGTAGGGCGAAGACGTCAGGTGCTGGCAGTCACCCAGCAAGAAAACGGCATCCGCCTGCAATCCCTTGGAGCTGTGATAGGTCAGTTGCTTAAGCCTGCGATCCTCAGGCTCCAACCTAGAATCAACATTAACTACAGACTGAATATCCTTTTCTATCAACAGTTTATCGCTACTTTTTCGATACAACATCAAGATGCTGTCACCGGCGTTGTAATGCTCAATCAGGCGCGCTGCCAACCCCTGATCGTCGCGATGCAGCACATTGACCGGAACTGGCGTCTTGGGCTCGCCACTGGCCTTGGCCTTTTTGCCGGCAATGGACGGCGCCGCGCGCACAATATGCTCGGCCGCATCGATGATGTGCTGATGACTGCGAAAGTTGTCGCTGAGCATCACCCGCGTGGTCGCGGGCGACGGGAATTCCTTGTTGAACTCCATGAAGTATTTGGGCGAGCTGCCTCGCCAGCCGTAGATCGATTGCCAGTCATCCCCGACACACAGCAGCGACGAGCGCTGGGCCCCGCGCCCCACATGCATCGCCGGTCCACGACTGCGGATTTCGCGCAAGCTGGCGCGCAACCAGGACACGATCTGCGGTGAGACGTCCTGAAACTCATCGATCATCAGATGGGAAAGCGGGCGCAGTTGCTCATGGCTCAGCAACTTGAAATTCTGCGGGGTATTCTCGCCAAACAGGGAGAACATGCGGTTGTAAGTCATGACCGGTGGCGTCTGGGCCAGCAGATGATCCTCCAGCGCCCGCCAGTACAGGCTCAAGGCCTCAAAGAAGAAACGGTCCGGGTCTTCCTTGGCAAAGCGCATATCGCCCACCGCCGCCGCCACGTCGAGCCCCAGGTTCTCGATAAAGCTTGCCGCCGCGACAAAACTGTCGAGCAGCGGCGCTGAACCCAACTCACCCTTGAGTTTGTAATCAAAGCCCGGGCCTGCGCTGGCATCACCCGCCATTGAACTGATAACACGCTTGGCAGAGTCATAGCTATCTAGCCAAATCAATGGCTTACCGCAGAAAGCTCGAAACAGAGTGCGCTTTACTGCCCACTCGGCACGCACACTGAGCCGGGCACCGGGACGGCAAATCTGCGGATTCTCCCGAGGATCGAAGCCCAGCACTACCCAGGCATCCAGCTCGGCAATGTAACCGTGACAATGGAACTGCGAGCCATTGATCTCGACGGTTTCGCGATTGGGCTCGATACCTTTGATCGGCCACGCACCGGCGGCAAACCACAAGTCTTCCAGGGTGTCGCAGAGTTCTTCATCGCGCTTGGCGGCCAGTTCGGTCACGGCCATGCGCTTTTGCACTTCAGGATGGTCGCGCTCCAGCTCCTTGAGCTGCAAGGCATGCATGCGCAGAGGTGCCAGGGTCTGACGAAAGCGCTCATCGCGGGTGTACAGCCCGTGGTAGCAGGCATTGAGCTGCTGACGCTGGGCATCGTTGATGCGCAGGTCAAACGGGTTGCTGTCGGCATCTTCATCGTTGAGCAGGCTACGGGTGTTCAGGGTCTCGAAGGCCTGCAAGCGGGAGTAGCCGGGCAAGCTGCGCACCATGGGCAAAATCCGCGAGTGAAAGGTGCGCACTACATCCCGGGCTTCCTTGAGCGACAGGGTGCGGCCCCACAAGGCAAAAATCTCTTGCAGCTTCTTGATGAAATCCTTGCGCGATTCGCGGGTAAAGGTCACGACGGTCATCGAATCGAGCTCAAAACCCAGGTAGTGGGTCAGCAGCAGGATCCGCAACACCAGCGACGTCGACTTCCCTGCCCCGGCACCCGCGACCACGGAGGTAGACGGCGTATCGCTGAAGATCATCTTCCACTGTGCGGCACTGGGCTGAGCGTGCTCGGGCAGGATGGCGGCAACATCCGCCTTGATCTGCTTTTTCAGTTCTGGCCCCAGCGGCAGCCGCCAGTCATCGAACAGGTTGTCATCGATACCGGGCGCCCGCAGC
Organism: Pseudomonas sp. MF06569; assembly: GCF_059862735.1. Lineage (NCBI taxonomy): Bacteria > Pseudomonadati > Pseudomonadota > Gammaproteobacteria > Pseudomonadales > Pseudomonadaceae > Pseudomonas > Pseudomonas sp. MF06569. The sequence goes on from NZ_JCBCUZ010000011.1 coordinate 61,860, forward strand.
TCCTGCGGGCGCGTGTCGCTGATTAACAGCACCTGACGGCCCTCTTCCAGGCCTTCGGCATGGCCCTCTGAAAAGCCGTAATCGACCCCGGCACTGTGTCCGCTGCGAAACCCGTCCGCCTGGCCTTGCAACCAGGACGCAGCATGTTGTGCCCGCAAACGGTTCAAACCACTGCCAAATAATCGCGCAGCCAGGCGCTTAAACAATGGCAATTGGGTGATGGGGGCAAGTTCTTCAGGCAGTTCGGGGGTGTGTTGCGGCACGCTGACTCCAGGGTGTGAGGCTGTCCGGGCGGATGGGCTATGGTCGCCCCATTGCGCACAGAGATCTAGCTAATTGCTTGAGCATCAGCCGTTTAGGGCAGGCAGTGAAGGTAAAGCCTATTTAGAGACAACACTAGACATCTATTTATTAGATTGGTTACACGCATTTTTTAAGCTTTTTATCGATATGTTCCTGACAGAGAATCACACCATTATCAACCGGGTAGCCGTTCACACCCACGGGCAACCTGAACAGGAGACGCATCATGCTTGAACTCAGACCCTTCACTACCCTGGGCGGTGCCAACCACGGCTGGCTGGACGCCCATCACCACTTTTCATTCGCCGAATACTACGACCCACAGCGTATGAACTGGGGCAACCTGCGGGTGTGGAACGACGACGTTATCGCCCCTGGCACCGGTTTCCCGAAGCACCCTCACCGCGACATGGAAATCATCACCTATGTGCGTGAAGGTGCAATCACCCACGAGGACAACCTGGGCAACAAGGGCCGCACTGAAGCGGGCGATGTCCAGGTCATGAGTGCGGGCACCGGCATTGCTCACAGCGAATACAACATGGAGTCGACACCGACCAGGATCTTCCAGATCTGGATCATCCCGAACAAGGAAGGCGAGGCACCGTCCTGGGGCGCCCGGCCCTTCCCCAAAGGCCAGCGCGAAGGCTTTGTGACACTGGCCAGCGGCAAGGATGGGGACCACGAAAGCCTGGGTATTCGCGCTGATGCACGCTTGGTCGTCGCCAACCTCAAGGCCGGAGAAACAGCCGAGTACCGGCTGGACAGTGGCCGCCGCGCCTACCTGGTACCTGCCACCGGGGTGATCGAAGTCAACGGCCTGCGTGCCAGCGCCCGTGACGGCGTTGCAGTGGTCGATGAGTCGGTACTGCGCGTGACAGCCATTGAAGACAGCGAAATCGTGCTGGTGGATGTGGCCTGATCCCCCAGCTGCGCCACCAAACCTGTAGCCGCTGACGAGCTGTGCGAGGCTGCGATCGAGGAGGCACTCCTCGCAAAACCCGGCAATCGCGTGCTACCTGAAGAATCGCGAACCATGGTTTTACGACTGCTCCGCAGCCGATCGCAGCCTCGTTCTACTCGTCAGCGGCTACAGAGTTCGCCCCCCATCCCCCGTGTAGCCGCTGACGAAGAACGAAGGCTGCGATCGAGCGCGAAGCGGTCGCAAAACCGGCGCACGCGGTATCACTGATTATCAGTGGAAGCTGACTTTACGACTGCTTCGCACGGTTCCTCAGCGGCTACAGATTTTCCACCTGCCGCTACCTTCAGGAAGTCGCGAATGCCTTGGCATTTGCCTTGCGCCGCTGAATCAAGTAACCCAGCACCGCCAAGGGCGCAGTTGCCAGCATCACTTCAACGGTTATTTGCAGTGGCTGGCTGATAAACGCCGAAACCAGCAGGCTGCCCAGAAAACACAGGCCAAGCTGCATGGTATTTTGCAATGCAGCCGCTTTGCCGGAATTTTCCGAAAACGGCATCAAGGCATTGGCAACCACAATGGGATAACTCGCACCGTTAACCAGTGCCATCAAACAAAACGGAATCAGCAAGGTGGTCAGCGTTGGTTCGGTTTGCGTAGCCACCAGATACAGCCCCACCATGCTCGCGCAGTAAGCGACCAGCAACCAGGGCAACAGCGTACGGCCACTGACCCGCAGCAGTGCACTGCGACAGCTGTAGCCACCGACCAGAAATGCCAGGGTGGGCAGCGCATAACTCAAGCCTATATCGCTCGGGCTGTAGCCCATGTCGCCCAGAATAAAAGGCGATGCCGTCAACCAGGCAAAGAAGCTGGCCGAGCAAGCGGCGAAGATCATCACGTTGCCACTAAACGGTGCCGAGCGCAGAAGCTGCCAATAGCTCACGCCTGACGCTACCGTCCGGGGCGTTGTGCGCGCTTTTTCCTTGAGCATCAGCGTGGGGATGATCAGCAGTACCGCCAGGCCCAGCAACACTGCGAAGATCGCTTGCCAGCCCAGGTGACTCAGGACCACGGCGCCCAGCAAAGGGGCCAACGCCGGTGAGAGGCCCATCAGCGGCATGATCCCGGCGAATACACGGCTGGCCTTGTCGGCCGGGTAGCGATCAATCACCAGCGCTTGCCAGGTAACGGCCGCGGCACAAATACCAATGGCCTGGATAAACCGCAAGCTCAAGAGCAACACGCTGTTCTCAACCCAGAACATGCCCCCACACCCCAGTGCAAACAGGGACAGTCCCGCCAGCAGCACCGGCTTGCGACCCAGGCGATCCGACAGCGGTCCCCAGAGCAACTGCCCCACTGCAAAACCGGCCAAAAAGATACTCAGACTCGCGCCCACAGCGCCGGCAGACAGCCCTAATTCACTGCGCAAGGCGCCGAATGCAGGCAGGTACATATCCATCGCCAGGTAGCCGAGCATGCTGAGCCCGGCCAGATAACAGGTAAAACCAAAAGAATTCTTCATGTGCACCCAAAAACTTGCCATCAAACAATTTGTTGACTGCCGCCCATTATCCAGCCGAGCATCAGCTTGTGAAGCGTAAATAATTGCCAACTGGCATCGAATTTTTTGAAGGCAAACCCATGTGGTCCGAATACTCGTTGGATGTCATTGATGCGGTAGCCCGCCACGGCAGTTTCAGTGGTGCGGCCCAGGAGCTGCACCGCGTGCCCTCAGCCGTCAGCTACACCGTTCGCCAGTTGGAACAGTGGCTGGCCGTTCCGTTGTTTGTTCGTCGCCACAGGGATGTGGAGCTGACGCCCGCCGGGCAGATGTTTGTCAAAGAAGCCCGCGACGTGATGAAAAAAATGCTGGGCACCCGACGCCTGTGCCAGCAGGTTGCCAATGGCTGGAGCGGTCAATTGCGGGTGGCCGTGGACTCCATCATCAAGCATCCGCGCTGCCGGCAAATGGTGATCGATTTCTATCGGCACTTTCCCGACGTGGAGCTGATTGTCCAGTACGAGGTGTACAACGGTGTGTGGGACGCGCTGGTGGACGGTCGCACCGACATTGTGATCGGCGCCACGCGAGCAGTGCCGGTGGCAGGCAGTTTTGCTTTTCGCGACATGGGCTTTTTGCACTGGCTTTGCGTGGTCAGCCCTCAGCATCCACTGGCTTCAGTTACGGGGTTGCTGGGCGATGATCACCTGCGCCCCTTCCCTTCACTGTGCATGGATGACACCTCCCGCAGCCTGCCCAAACGGGACACCTGGACGCTGGACAACCAGCGCAGAATGATGGTGCCCGACTGGGCCACGGGGCTGGCCTGCCTCAGCGACGGGCTCTGCGTCGGCATGGTGCCTGCCCACCTGGCCCAGCCCTTGATTGAACAGGGCAAGCTGGTGGCGCTGCACTTGCAACGGCCCTTCCCGGCCAGCCCTTCATGCATTGCCTGGTCGCAAAAAAATCACTCACCGGCCATGAGCTGGTTACTGGAGTATTTGGGCGACACGCCAACCCTGAGTCAGGAGTGGCTCAATGAACATCAAACAGAATCGGATACAGCGACACCACCAGCAGAGTTGCCATCGTCAGATTGAACGCCAACAACCATTTTGGTTTGGTCAGAACGCTGCGTAGCGCGCTGCCACAGCCTGCCCAGACACACACGCTGGGCAAGTTGATGACGGCAAAGACTAGGGCGATGATGAACACATTGGCGATGTAACCCTGGGACGGCGTGTAGGTCGTGATTGCACCGACGGCCATCACCCAGGCCTTGGGATTAACCCACTGGAATGCCGCTGCCCCCCAGAACCCCAAAGGCTTGCCCTGGGCAGAATCCGAATCCGAAACCGGCCCTGACGTGGCGACTTTCCAGGCCAGGTACAGCAGGTAGGCCGCGCCCAGGTAACGCAATACGGTATAGGCCACAGGGACGGCCTTGAACACACCGCCCAGCCCCAGCCCTACCGCCAGTACCAGAAACATGAAGCCGAAGCTGATGCCCAGCGCGTGGGGAATGGTGCGCCTGAACCCGAAGTTGACGCCCGATGCCAGCAGCATGGTGTTGTTGGGCCCGGGCGTGATGGATGAGACAAACGCAAACAGTGCGAAGGCAGTAATCAATTCAAGGGAGAACGGCATGAGGGTATCCGGCAGTCAGAGGAGCGGTTGACTCACCCTATCGGATTACAGTGCTGGCATTGCGCTACAGCTGGGCTCTATTTTTACCACACACATTTGAAGGTGTACTTTCGTTTTGACGACGGGATTTTCACACCACTTTCACATCGCCGGGCCTAGATTGGATCCACTCCTTAGTGAATCCCATTTGGCCCGCTTCCCCCAGCGGGCCTTTTTTTGCCTGTCTTTCAGTGACCACTCAGTCTTCCAGGGCCTTGACCTGCTTTGCCGGTTTGGCCGACTTGCCCGCAGCAGCACCCTTGACTGGAGTCTCGACCGCAACCGGCGCCTGGGTTTCCTTTTCAGCCGCAGGCAAGGCATCGATGGTTTTGAACAGCTCGCCAAGATCAACGTCGCCGACTGTCTCGACTTTCTTTTCGCCATCCTTGCCGATCAGGATCACTTTGGCCTTGTCAATGATCATCCCCGGCTTGAGTCCGCGAATCATCGACATCGTGCTCTGGGGCTCAAGGTCCTTGCCATCACGTTTGCCAGTGATCCCGACAATCGTATAAAGCACCATGTTGCGTTCGTTGAACGCCTGTTTGGTGGCCGGGTCTTCGAGTGCTTTCTTGAGGGCTACCAGGGTTGGATCAGCCTCGGCACGAGCAACTATCACCAATGGACGAGCTTTGCCGCGATCCTGTTCAAGGGGACTTGGAACTTCAACAGCTTGCACCGTGCCACTCACCAGCACACTGGCAAGGATCAATAAACGGATAAACATCCAGATCTCCTTTTATTATCGGACCGGCTTCGCGAGCGTGTTGCCAATGCCTTGAAACCCGTGGCGTTGAGCCTGTAACTCAGAGCTTAGGCCAAGGGCTCAGTCACGCAACCGGGTCCCGGACTTTGCCTTTCATGTTTATTTTTTGCAACTGCATCCAAACCCCTCGCCCACGGGTAGTACCTGTAACAGCCACTACGCTGTTAACCCATCAGGAGATAGGTACATGAACGTAAAACGCTTGATCAGCCATGCCAGCGTTACACTTGCCGCCGTGATGTTTGTCGGGGTGCCAGTCGCCTATGCCCAGGCTGATTTGCCCGAAAACATTAGGGTTCCCGACGGACACAAGATGGCGATGACTACAGTTGGCGTAGGCGAAATCACTTACGAGTGCAAAGAAAAAGCCAATGCGCCCGGTCAGATGGAGTGGTTTTTTGTCGGTCCAAAAGCCCAACTCAACGACACAAATGGTAAACAAGTCGGCACCTATTTTGGCCCGCCAGCCACCTGGCAAGCCCTGGACGGTTCCAAAGTGACGGGCACCCAGCTCGCGGTAGCTCCTGCCGGCGCAGGCAATTTGCCGTACCAACTGGTCAAGGCCAATCCGGCTGAAGGCAAAGGCGCCATGAGCGGCGTGAGTTATATCCAGCGTGTCGCCCTCAAAGGCGGCGTGGCTCCCAGCAGCGAATGCACGGCCGTCAACAAGGGCCAGCGCCAGGTGGTGCCTTATCAGGCTGACTACATTTTCTGGGCCAGCCGTTAAGATCCATGGCTTGTAGCGTTTCTCGTCTACGCTGCTTCGATGGAGCCCGGGTACGCCCCGGGGATGTCCCACCTTTAACGGCTGAATACAGTGACGCTACCTGAGCCATTGTTTGACTACGAAGCCTGCCTGTTCGCCTGCGCCCGCGGTGAACGGCAGGCGCTGGTTGCCCTGTATGCCCAGGAAAGCGCACGACTGCTCGGTGTTGCCAGGCGCATTGCCCGCGACAACGCTCTGGCCGAGGACATCGTGCATGACGCCTTTATCAAGATCTGGACGCGCGCTCCCAGTTTTGACCCTCAGCGCGGGTCGGCACGGGGCTGGATTTTCAGCGTGACACGGCATCTGGCTCTGAACTTCATGCGCGACAATCGCCTTGAACTTCAAGTCAGCGAAGACAGCGAACTGGCACTACAGCCCCTGGCCGCCCTCGATGGCAGTCAGGCGCAGGATGCCCTTGAATGGCGAACGGGCTCCGAGCGGATTTACGGCTGCCTCGAACAACTCGAACCCGCTAGGCGTACGTGTATCGTGCATGCCTACGTCGACGGTTATACCCACGCCGAAATTGCAGAAAAACTGGCCACGCCCCTGGGCACGGTCAAAGCCTGGATCAAACGCAGCTTGAGCGCCTTGCGCGAGTGCATGGGATGACTTTCAAACCTGAAGACAACGACCCGGCCGATCTTGATGCATTGGCGGGCGAATACGTGTTGGGAACCCTGGACGCGCAACAGCGACGCTCAGTCGAGCAGCGCCTGGCCCATGAAGCCGACCTGCAAGCAGCGGTGCAGCGCTGGGAAGCGCGCCTGTTGCCACTCAACGACTTGGTGCCCGCACAGACGCCATCCAGGCAGCTGTGGCCTCGAATCGAACGCAGTCTCAACGCACTGAATGTTCCTGTACCCCGGACTCAGGCCAGCACATCCTGGTGGAACCTGCTGCCATTATGGCGCGGCCTTTCAGCGGCGGGCCTGGCGGCAACTCTGGTGCTGGGGACGGTGTTATTGACCGCAACCCCGACAGCGTCCCCGCCTGCTTACATGGTGGTACTGGTGGCACCGCAAAATCAGGCACCGGGCTGGGTGATCCAGGCCAGTAACCGCCAACACATCCAGCTTATCCCCTTGGGCATCGCACAGGTGCCCAGCGACAAGGCGCTGGAGTTCTGGACCAAGGGCGATGGCTGGGATGGCCCCGTGTCCCTGGGGCTGGTCAAGCCAGGACAAACCTTGTCATTGCCACTGGATCGCTTGCCACCGCTGGAGCCCAATCAACTCTTTGAGCTGACCCTTGAAGGTCCCAACGGTTCGACGACTGGAAAGCCTACTGGCCCGATTCAATTTATCGGCCGTGCCGTCAAAGTGATTTGACGGCCTTGCTTCTCGCCCGGTAATGACGTGCCACGGCCACGGCAACCATCAGCGCAATGACCCCTAGCGCAATCGGCAAACGATACGGTTTGAGGTCGCCCAGCATCCCTTCCAGAAACTCCCCGGCCCAATACCCGCCGCTGGCAAACAGCGTTGCCCATACGGCAGCGCCCAACGCGTTGATGCAGGTGAATTTCAAAGGCGAAACCTTGCAGGCCCCAATCACCATCGGCCCGACCAGCCGCATGCCATAGAGAAACCGCACCGAAAAAATCGATACCGCAGGATGCTGATTGATCATTTGAGTGACCCGGTCGATGACAGCCTGCTGCTTGTGCAGGCGCGGTAGCAGGCGAGCGCCGAAATACCGACCGATCCAGAACAGCAACTGATCACCCAGCATCCCCGCCAGACTGGCGTAACCAATCACCGGCAAGAGCTTGAGCACATGCTGGTGCGCGGCCATCCCGCCCAGCAGCAGGATGGTTTCACCCTCCAGCAGACACCCGATGAAAATGGCCAGATAACCATAGGTTGCCAGCAAGTAATTGAAGTCGATGTGTTCGAACATGGGTGCTTTATAGCTCCATTGAAGGTCTGGGTGTTACGGCGTCCCTGCGACTCAATCTATCACGCAGCCACTCAGTGCCGATGTCGATGATGAATATCCGGAAAGTGCGGGTGACTATGACTGATCACGTGATGTTGATGGGCATGACTATGGGGGGCGTTCCCGGTGACGTCTTCATCATGTTCATGCTGATGATGTTCGTCGTGGGCATGCCGATGGGTGTGCTGCAACGGCTGATGCAGATGGACATGCTCATGGCGCTCGGTCAGGTGCAGCCAGACGCCAAACATCATGAACGCCGCCGCGACCCAGAACAGCACCGACACCGACTCACCCAGGACCAGGATAGAGATCGCCGCGCCCAGGAAAGGCGCTGTCGAGAAATACGCTCCAGTCCGCGCAGCCCCCAGGCCACGCAATGCCAGTACAAAAAGCACCAGACTGACGCCGTAGCCCAAAAAGCCGATCAGCAATGTCGGGCTTAGCACCGCAAGTGGCGCAATCTTTGCGCCCATCATCAGCGCGATCGCGCAGTTCACCAGCCCTGCGAACAACCCTTTGGCCCCTGCAATAAACAGCGCGTCCGAGGCAGACACCTTGCGCGTCAGATTGTTGTCAATCGCCCAGCACAAACAGGCAAACGCGACGGCCAGCGGCCCGAGCAAGGAGAGCGACATATTTGACGCCGTACCTGAAGGCCAGGACAACACAACTCCCCCGGCGATAATCGCCAGCATGCCCAGCACAATCCTCCGATCGGCGTTTTCCTTGAACACCACCCACGCCAACAGAGCAGTCAGCACGGGTTCAAGATTCAACATCAGCGACGCGGTCGCGCCACTGGTCAGGGTCAGACCGAACATCAAGGCCACAGGCCCCAAAATCCCGCCAAACACAATCGCCCCGCCCAACCAGGGCCACTCGCCGGCACTCAAGCCCGACGGCTTCCAGCCTCGATCGCGAATACAGCGCACCAGCAGCAGCCCCACCCCGCTGCCCAGATACAGCAAACCCGCCAGCATCACGGGTGGAACCTCGGCCCCCAGTACCTTGGCCAGAGGCGTACTGGCCCCAAACAGCGCCGCTGCAGCCAATGCGTAAACCACACTCGTATTCATCACATCCACTTCTTTAATCGTCGTGCATGCAGCCTAGACCAGCCCCCAAGAAACGGCCGTCTTAGCGGCACAAACCTTGGGGCGTTCGGTATATCTATGATTTTCCGAAGGTTTTACTCAGCCGTCAGGCAAAAAAATGTACCTGATTGAACGCTATCGAACTTGCCTCATCGGCGCAGGCTCTATATATTCGTCCACCTGTCACGCAGGCTCTTGAGTACTTTGACTTCTAAAGCACCTTCCTTCCTGACACGCTTCACAGCGCTACCGCCCGAATGGCGAAACTGGTAGACGCATGGGACTTAAAATCCCCCGCTCGTAAGGGCGTCCCGGTTCGATTCCGGGTTCGGGCACCAAACAAATCAAGGGCTTGCATGAGATTCTTCGTGCAGGCCCTTTGTTTTTGTTCCGTAACAGCTCCCTTTTCGACCCTCCCCTGGCGTCCAGCCAACCTACGAAAATCCGTTTCCCCATCGCCTGCCAGACTGCTCCTTCAAATAGGATCACTTATACCGAACTCTGGCCTGAAGCTGGCTGTCGCTCGCCTTGCCGCCCGGTATCGTTTTGCGAGAGAACATCCGCCGATACTCTGAAGGCGACGTGCCAAGCTGAGCGCCAAATTGTTGCCTCAAGGACAAGGGGGTTCCAAAACCGGCCTCGCCGGCAACGCATTCAATCGGTAAATCCGTCGTTTCAAGCAGTTCCTGCGCCCTGACGACTCGCTGAGCATTCAACCATTTAGAGACGGTACTGCCAGTGGCCTCCCGAAACCGCCGGGTAAACGTACGCCTGCTCATTTTCGCCCTGTCTGCCAGGGCGTCGAGCGATAGATCACTGGCCAGGTTCACTCGAGCCCACGCCAACACATCGGACAAATGAGTCTCGCTAGAGAGTTTGGGCACAGGATGCTCCACGTATTGAGCCTGACCTCCCTGCCTGTGCGGTGGGGTCACCAACATCTTCGCGGTGCGATTCGCCACATCAGCTCCGAGCCGCTGGCGTACCAAATGCAGGCAACAATCGATTGCCGCCACCGTTCCAGCCGAGGTCATGATGTTGCCGTCACTGACATAGAGCACATCGGGCCTGAAGCCAACCTCTGGAAAGCGTCGCGCAAACTCGTCTCTGCCTGCCCAGTGAGTGGTCGCTTCTTTACCATCAAGCAGTCCGGCTTCTCCCAGTACGAATGCTCCCAAACACAACCCGACGATGAGCTTGCCTTGTGCATTCGCCTGCTGAAGGGCTCTCACAAGCGGTGTCGATGCCGCGACCAATTGTTCGCCCCACGATGGAATGACAATTACATCAGATGCCTCCATCAACTCCAGGCCATGGGCAACCGATAAGTCGATGCCTTGGTCGCAACTCACCATTCCAGGTGTCTCTGTGCAGTAGCTGACCTCGTATCGAGGTTCGCCAGGTTCGGATTGAGCCGTCCCCAACACCATTCCCGGCACCGAAAGATGGAACAGACTCACGCCGTTAAAAGCTAGAACAGCGACACGTATGGATTTCATCTGGCAGCCCCGATCATTTGGCCCGATTTTAACGAATTATGTCATTTAGGCCGCTATCAGGCTTCAACGCATTGGGCAAGAATGGTGTATTCGATGCATTTGCTGGATAACTGATTCAAACCCTGCTGGACGTTGGCAGAAGGCATCTTGCTTACTCGAATGCCGTCCCAGCTTTCACTACAACATCACATTGATAAATTGGAGATCGTTCATGAAACAAGGTCTTGTAGTAGTTGATCTGCAAAACGAATACCTGCCCACTGGCAAACTACCGCTGGACGGTATCGAGGCCGCTGTGGCGAATGCTCGTCGGGTCATCGACCATGGGCGATATAAAGGGATTCCTGTTTTTCACATACGGCATGAATCCGATGATGCGAATGTCCCGATTTTCGTCAAAGGCTCCAGCGGCGCGCAGATTCAGCCAGAGGTGGCTCCTGAAGGTGACGAGCCCGTGATTGTTAAAAAACACATCAATGCCTTCAGAGACACTGACCTCAAGAAGCAGCTGGATGCTTTCGATGTTCAGGATATCGTGGTGATAGGCGCGATGAGCCACATGTGCATTGACGCAGTCGTGCGTGCTGCAGCGGACATGGGCTATCCGGTTACTGTGCTGCATGATGCCTGCGCCACCCTGGATCTCTCATTTCACGGGGTGAACGTGCCTGCCGCTCAAGTGCATGCGGCGATGATGGCCGCCTTTGAGTTCGGCTACGCCACCGTTAAATCTGTGGACGAGTACCTCTCGGCATAAACGTGTAGAGCCTCAACAAAGCCCTTGTCAGGTTCTTGTGTGGCCGCACGGCCGGCAGCGCTCTCGGCTCACGACTCAACATCCTCCAGTGCCTTTGCTGCAGCAATGGCCTGGAGAACTAACCGTTCACAAGTGCGCAGGCTATGCAGGAATGACTCACTCGTTTGCGCACCAGGGTGTGCGCAAGATCTGCTTGCGACCTTGGTGGTCTCACCCTCTCGAGTTAGAGATGAGCTGCTCAATGAAAAACTCCAGCCCCCCTCTGGGGCTGCCCGGCAATGGCCAGGCGTCGACCCTCAGGGCAAGGCTCTGAAATGCCTTGGCGATCTGAGAGCGCGGAAAACTTTGATAAACGGCGCGTTGAGTCTGCACGGATTTACGCACGCATTCGTCATACGGAATCGCTCCCACGTACTGCAAAGAGACATCCAGGAATTGATCGGTAATCTTCGCCAACTTGGCGAACACGCTGCGTCCACCCTGGTACTCAGGCACCATGTTTGCCAAAACCCTAAAGCGGTTTATCCCGTAGTCACGATTCAGCAGTCTGATCAGTGCGTAGGCATCGGCGATAGACGCTGGCTCGTCACAGACCACCAGCAAGACCTCTTGAGAGGCCCGGGCGAAACTGATCACCGATTTACCGATCCCGGTCGCAGTATCAATCACCAGCACATCCAGACTGTCGGCGATGTCGTTGAAGGCCTGGATCAGGCCTGCGTGCTGAGTGGATGACAGGTTCACCATGCTCTCGACACCGGCAGAAGCCGGGACGATACGCACACCTCCCGGCCCCTGCACCAGTACATCCGATAACACACAACGACCTTCCATCAAGTCAGCAATCGTGTATCGGGGGATAACGCCCACTGCAACATCAACACCCGCCAATCCAAGATCACCATCGAGCAAGACGACTTGCCTTCCGCGACTCGCCAACGCCAAAGAAAGGTTCACTGCCACAGTCGTCTTTCCGACGCCCCCCTTACCACTCGTCACAGCGACAACTTGTACAGAGTGCGCAAGTTCCATGTCAGTTATCCCGCAGATGTCATGTCTTAAATCATTGATTACCCCATTAATAGTTAACGCAGACAATACTCACATAGCATTAGTAAATGACTGCATATCCTGGATAGAGAACGAGGACTTTCAGGTAGGCGACTTGCGCGCCAGGGCAGTTATGGACAAGCCTGGTTCGACGGTTTAACCCATTTCATGGATGCAAATCACTTTGGGCTGGGTCATGTCCTCATAGGCAAACCGCACACCTTCCCGTCCCAGGCTTCCGTATTTAAAGCCACCAAACGGCATGGCATCGAAACGATAATCCGAAGAGTCATTGATCATCACCCCGCCGGCTTCCAGTTGACGGGCCAGTTTCAACGCTTTGGACAGGTCACGTGTGAAGAGGCCTGCATGCAGGCTGTATTCAGGAGCGTTGGCCAATGCAACGGCATCCTCAAGCTGATCAAAAGGCTCCAGAATGACCACCGGCGCGAAGACTTCCTGCTGCCAGATCCTGCTGGTGTGGCTTACACACTCCAGAACGGTGGGAGCATAAATGCCCGCCTGGCGATGGTGGCCGCACAGCACAGCAGCCCCCTCGGCCACTGCTTCATTGACCAGTTGTTCAGTGCGACGAGCCGCCTGTTCCGTGATCATCGGGCCGACATCGGTTGCCCGCAGATCCGGATCACCAACGACCAATGCGCGGGCCTTGCTGACAAAACGCTCGCGGAATTGTTCGTATATTGAACGGTGCACAAGGATGCGCTGCGTTCCGATGCAGTTCTGACCTGCCGCCCAGAAAGCTCCGGAAACACACGACTCAACGGTGGGTTCAAGGTCACAGTCTTCGAGCACGAGGACGGGAGCGTTCCCTCCCAGGTCCATGGCCAATTTTTTCAAGCCTGCACTGCGAGCAATGGACTCCCCGGTTGCAAAGCCACCGGTGAAGGAAATCATCCGCACTTCGCGCAACTGCACCAGTGCTTTGCCCAGGTCGACGCCTCCGGTGGCCGTAGTGACCACGGACGGTGGCAGACCCGCTTGCACCAGGCATTCGACCAGCTTGAGCGCAGACAAGGGTGCGAGCTCTGAAGGCTTCAGGATCACGGCATTGCCACCGGCGATGGCCGGGCCCAGTTTATGGGCGACCAGGTTCAGGGGGTCGTTGTAAGGCGTGATCGCGACGATCAGCCCCAGCGGTTCACGGGTAAACCAGCCCTGGCGCGACTCGGAGCCTTCATAGGCTTCAAATGGAATGACCTCCCCTGCGTTGCGACGTGCTTCCTCGGCCGACAGCTTCAGGGTGTTTACACACCGCTTCACTTCTTTTTCTGCTTGCCTCAGGGTCTTTCCTGACTCTGCAACGATGAGTCTGGCAAAGGCTTGGGCGGCAACCTCTACACGCCGGGCCGCGTCCTCAAGGATACGTGCCCGCAGGTGTCTAGGCATCGCTGCACTCTCGCGCACGCCAACCCGGGCGCGCTCCAGCAAGCCAGGAACGGCTGTTGCATCGAGGCAAGGCACGCTTCCTACCAGGCGACCATCGAAAGGGCTGAACACATCAATCTGTTTGGCATCAACAAGCTGGATGCTGGCCATGCTGGATACGGTCATGACGTCTCTCCTGTTACTTGCTGCAGTGGGTATGGATGGCAATGATGTCGGACAGCAGCGCAAAAGCAGTCTCTATACGACCCGCTCCAGGGCCGCTGACCGTGACGGCACCCAGCAGGGCCGTGTTGAACGACACCGCGTTTATGGCACCCGAAATACCTGCCAGAGGGTGTTCATTGGGCAGCAGACGGGCTTCTACATTCGCCCGGACCGAACCATCGGTTTCGCGATGTGCAGAACCGATCAATTTCCAGCTGGCCCCATTGGCCGTTGCCTGAGCGATGTCCTGGGGGCTGATGCTGCTGATACCCGAGCAAGCTACGTCGCTGACGGTCAGTCGGGCATTGAGCAGTTCGTTGGCAAGGATCACCACCTTGAGGCGAACGTCAAACCCCTCCACATCGGCAGTCGGGTCGGCCTCGGCATAGCCAAGCTGTTGAGCCTGGGCCACTGCGTCGTTAAATGTCAGGCCGTCCTTCATGCGCGTCAGCACGTAATTGGACGTCCCGTTCAAGATGCCTTCAAAACCTTGAATACCTGCTCCAGCCAGCGCCTGAGTGGCCAGGCGAATCACAGGCGTACCGCTCATGACCGACCCCTCGTACTCGAAAGCAACCCCCTTGCGACGGGCCAGATCCTTTAGCTCGGCCCCGTGCAGGGCAATCGGCCCTTTGTTGGTGGTCACCACATGGATGCCGCTTTCCAGTGCCCAGCGACAGAACGTGGTCGCGGGCTCACCGTTCACAGGATTGGTGAAGGTGGCCTCGGAAATCATGTCGGCGCCGGAATGCTTGATGATGGTTTCGTTGAACGCCTCGGCACTGCCGCCTGGCAGTTGGGCGAATGCCCCCTTCTCAGCTGGCAGGGCGACCAGTTGCAGGGCATCCAGGCCTTGCCTGGCAACGATGGATCCCAGAAACAGGTCAGTGACGCCGACAATCTTGAGGGTAAAACCTAACGTGGTTTCCCACTCGGCGTTACGCTCTGCGATCAGTTGGGCCAGGCCGCGATTGACGCCACCAAAACCTACCAGGGCAATCTTGTATTCAGTCATGAAGCAGTCCTCTTGGATGTTGTTGTTCGACAGCAACATCGTAGGAGTCGGGCTCTGGCAGTTGAATATGGCAGAGTGCTGTATTTATTGGCCGTTTTGCGCCTATCCACTGCTGCTCAGTGGCCAGCGCCCGGATGCACCGTTGCGGGTGGTTTAAGAGATTGAGGGGGAATTAACCCGGCCCTGACACGCGCTTCAGGGCCGAGTTGCAAAGGGGGAAGCGAGGGATGTACAGGGAATGAAAGCAGTGCGTCTGCCGTGCTTAAAACACGGCCGAAAGGACAAATGAGGTGACGGTATTTTCCACCCCGGGCAGCGCCGAGATTTCCTTCCAGACGAGGTGGACACGCTCGGGAGACGCTGCATTGACTCGAAGCATCAAGTCAAACTCGCCACTCAGGACTTCACACTGAACCACTTCGGGGAGCGAGCGCAGCACGGCAAGTACGGCTTCTCCACGCATGCGGTCGTAGCGGTAGACAAAGATCACGGCACTGATCAGGGATGAAGGCCGTCGGGACTCGCCGAGCACTGTCGTATAGCCCTGGATGGCGCCGTCGCGCTCAAGGCGCTCAATGCGCTGGCGCACGGCATTTCGAGACAAATTGACCTTGGCACCCAGTTCGACATGGGCTATCCGGGCATTCGCGGTGAGTTCGGCCAGTATGCGTTCATCCAGCGGATCCAGAATGCGCTTCATGGGTACCTCTGCTGCGCTGACAAGAGTGCACGCTTAAGGCCGTCCAGGTCTTCCTTGGCCAAGCCTGGTGGCTGGTGACTCACCTCGCAGGTCGCTGGCACGTCTCCCTGCCACACACCCAGTTCGGCCAACAGGGCCGCAGATTTGCCCGGCGCGATTTGCCCGAGGGTCACCATGGGAGCTCCCAGACTGCGTCGATGAATGCGCCCGGCCAACACCCCCACCGCGGTCTGAGGATCGACTGCCGCCCCGGTCTCACGGAACAGTGTGACGACTTCCTCCCGCACCTGTGCTTCGTTCACGGCATAGGAGTCGAACAGAACTCGGGCCCGGAGCCATTGCTGGTTGCCGATGCTTAACTCACCGCAGTCTTCAAAGTGCTCCATGAGCGCTTTCGTTGAACGTCCATCTCGCTCATACAGCTCCCAGATGAAACGCTCCAGGTTGGAGTACAGAGAGAAATCCATCGACGGAGACAACGTGCGGTTGCTCACTTGAGTCGTATAACGGTTGCAATGAAAAAACTGGTGCAGTGCATCGTTGCTGTTCGTGGAGATGATCACCTGATTGATGGGCAATCCCATTTTCTGCGCAACGTAACCGGCATAGATCTCGGCAGAGCTGGCGGCGGGAACGCTGAAGCCTACGGGGCGCGTCCCGCCACCCAGTTGCAGGACCGCGTGAAAATAGAACACGATCTGTGCCAGGACTCCGACCCAGTTAGTGGAGTTGAAACAGATCGGTATCACCCCGTCCAAAGGCCAGTCACGCATGAGCCGCGAGACCAGCGTCTGGCAGTCGTCGAAGTTACCGTCGACCGCAAAAAGCTGGACCCGCTCGGGGTCTGCCGCCAGTAGCACAGCGAGTTTTTCGGCCGACACCCCACTGCGTGGATACAGTATTGCCATACGCGTGCACGGGCAGTCGGCAAACGCTTCAAGTGCAGCCAGCCCGGTATCCCCATTGGTGGCACCGATGATCAGCGCCTGACCACCGACTTCGCCCATGAAGTGCGCCACCAGGCGCGACTGCAGTTGCGCAGCGAAATCCTTGGAAGATTGGGTCGGGCCATGAAACAGCTGAAGTATCCACTCGTTGTGGCCAACCTGCTCAAGGGGCGTAATGGCGCGGTGGTTAAAGTTTCGATAGCTGTCGCTCAGCAAGGCGCGCAACGTGCTTTCGTCCATGGCAGCCCCCACAAACGGCGACACCACCCGCCACACCAGTTCGTCGAATGGCAGCCACGACCAGCTCGCAATCTGCTTCTCGGTGAAGACCGGCAACCCCGCCGGGACATAGAGACCGCCATCTTCGGCAAGCCCCGACAGCACCACACTGCGAAAGTCTGCCCTGACGTCACCGCCCCGTGTGCTTACGTAATGCATGTTGACTCCAGATCAGGATGATAAAAGCCGGTGGGATTGAGCCACCAGCCAGCTAGAAAAGATCGCGGCATCCGGCGAAAGAACCTCCGCCTGCTCACGCACCAGATAAAACGATTCGCTGGCCTCGATTCGATGACTGAAGGGCGCAATCAGGTGCCCACTCTTGAGCAAGTCCTCCACCATAGAAGACCGCGCCAAAGCAACGCCCTGCCCCAGTTCGGCCATGCGAATGGTGGACACCAGTGTGTCGAACTGGAGACCACGGGAATAATCGACATCGTCCGCGCCCACCCGCTTCAACCAGTAGCCCCACCCTTCCTCGTACCCCAGCACATGCAGCAAGGAATGGTGCATCAAGTCCCGAGGTTCACGGATGGGTGAACGGGCCATGAGCTCGGGTGAGCACACGGGCTGCAGGATGTCCCGGGTCAATCGCTGAGAGTGCAATCCCGGCCACTCGCCGCAGCCCCAGCGAATTTCCAGGTCATCCTCTCCGTCCGGCTCCTTCACCCAGAGATTGCTGATATACCGGATGTCGATCTGGGGGTAATCCCGACAGAAATCCGCCAGCCGGGGAGCCAGCCAATAATGAAGAAAGGACAGGCTGCCACGCACCTTCACGTGCCTTCGGTTGCGCTGGCCAAAAATCTCGTTTGTACCCACCGCCAGACGACTGATTGCGTCTTGCACCACCGGCAGGTAGGACTGTCCTTCTTCAGTCAGGCCAAGCCCCCGTGGCAGGCGCTTGAACAACGCGACACCCAGGTGACGCTCCAACTGACGGAGCTGCTGGCTGACGGCACCCTGAGTCAGGTGCAGCTCCTGTGCTGCATGGGTGAAGTTCAGATACCGCGCCGACACTTCGAATGCCCTCAGCCAGTTCAAGGGCGGTAGTGATTTTTGACTCATCGGCGCAACCTCATCAGTGCTTATTTTTGCTCAATCATCGCCTGAGCCATTCACGCTGCACCAGCGCAATGTGCAGCCGCTGCCAATGCCAGCCGCTCCTCGCGCTTCTTGCGGGTAATCCAGTAGACGAAGTAGCACCAGGCGATAAATGGAAGACCGAAGTAAAGCGCGACCCGCTGTTCAGGATCAAAGGCAATACCGACGCAGGCCAGCAAGCAACACAGCAACGCACCGAGAGGAACCCAGGGGTAACCGCGCACGCGAAACTGCAGGTCCTCGACGCGTCCGCCATTGGCAACGTATTGGCGTCGGAAGGCGATCTGGCTCGCCGCGATGCTCATCCACACGATCACGACCGCAAGGCCCGAGATCGACACCAGCGCCAGGTAAACCGTGTCGGGGGCAAGCACGCTGCTGAGCAGAGATGCCATTGCCCCCACCATGCTCAACACAATCGCGTTGACCGGCGTGCCTCGTTTCGACAGTTTGACGTAGCGTTTGGGCATGTGACCTTGATCACTCAACGTCCAAAGCATGCGCGAAGCGGCATAGAGCCCGGAGTTGGCAGCGGAAATCAGGGCGGTGAGAATGACAAAGTTCATGATGTCCGCTGAGTAAGGGATGCCTATCAGCTCGAACACCATCACAAACGGGCTTTCAATGACGCCCGCCTGCTCGCGGGGCAATAAGGTCGCCAGTACGAAAATAGTCCCCACGAAGAACAGCGCCAAACGCACCACCGTGGTACGGATGGCCTTGGGTACGCTTTTCTGAGGGTCTTTGGCCTCACCGGCTGCAATCCCGATAAGTTCAGTCCCGGAAAAGGCAAAGGAGACTGCCAGAAGCGTCATTGCAATTGGAAGGAGCCCCGTCGGGAACAGCCCTTCACGGGTAAAGTTCGACAGTCCGGCACCCTGTAAATGCTGGACCTGGAACAGGCCGCAAATAGCCCCGCCACCAATGGCGATGAAGGTAATGACGGTCAGCACTTTGATGAGTGAAAGCCAGAATTCGGTTTCTGCAAACAGACGAACAGAAACAACGTTGCTCAGGAACACCGCAATGGCAAACACCGCGCTCCAGACCCAGACCGGCGTGTCTGGAAACCACCGGACCATCAGGATTCCGGCTGCCGTGAACTCTGAGCCAATGGCGACGGCCCACGTGAGCCAGTACAGCCACGCCACCGTGTAGCCCGTGCCCGGGCCGAGGTATCGGGTGGCGTAGCTGCTGAAAGATCCGGTTTCTGGCATCTGCACCGCCAGCTCACCGAGACAGACCATCACCAGGTACACCATCACCGCACCGATGATGTAGGCAATCACTGCGCCGAGCGGCCCTGCCTGGTTAACGGTGTAGCCAGAGGTGAGGAATAACCCCGTACCGATTACACCCCCCAACGCCAGCATGACAATGTGTCGGGTTTCCATTTCTTTCTTGAACTTCAAGCCCGGATCGGACTGATCATTACTTGCCTGGATGGTCATGGCTTTATTCTCATGAAATGCTCGGACAACAATTTCTTGCAGCCGACTATCAGGCGGCACAATGAAATCATCGTTAGTTGTTATTGTTTTGACTATTCATGAAGGGCTACCCGTTAATCATACCGGCAGCCTTATCGCGTTTAGATTCCCGCCTCAGCACAACGCTCACTCTGTTCAGCGTGCAAACTTGCATCACGCTGTTTATCGCCCACCCATTCAAATGCCTGTTTGAGATCAGCCAATAAGTCGGCCGTGTCTTCAATGCCTACGGAGACCCTGACCAAGCCTTCGGAAATCCCGAGTGCCTGGCGTTCCTCGAGGGTGTTTTCGACATGACTGGTTGTCCGTGCCGGCCCATAGATGGTTTCAACGGCGCCCAGGTTACCCGCCCGGTGTGCGTACTTGAGCTGCGGCAATAAACGCGTCACCGTGTCCATCCCGCCTTTGAGCACGAAGCTGACGATTGCGCCAAATCCGTGCATCTGGGAGCGGGCAATGGCGTGACCTGGATGCTGGGGCAGGCCCGGATAATTGACGGATTCAACCCAGGGTTCGGTGCACAGGTATTCGGCCAGTGCTTGCGCGCTCGCTTGTTGCTGGCGAAGACGCAAAGCCAGAGTCTTGATACCCCGGATAATCAAATACGCCGAGAATGGATCCAGCGAGGCCCCATTGATTTCACGGTAATGACGAACTTGAGACATCAGTCGCTCGTCGCCGCAGACCACGCCTCCCAGTACATCGCCATGACCGGACAGGAACTTTGTAGCGCTGTGCACGACCACGTCGACCCCGAGAGCAAGGGGGTTCTGATTCAACGGTGTCGCGAATGTATTGTCGGCGATGACCAGCGCGCCAACGCGCTTCGCTGCCGCCACAAGACGTCGAATATCCAGAACCTTGAGGGTCGGGTTAGTTGGCGTTTCCAGGTAAAGGACGTTGCAGCCTTTAGTGATCTGATACTCGATGGCGTTTATGTCGAGGGTATCGCACAGCGTGACTTCAACACCCATGCGCGGAAGAAACTCTTCGAAGATCTTGTTGGTTCCACCGTAGCTGTCACGGGTAGATACCACCCGCTGGCCACAGGCCAGGAAGGTATGCAGCACACCACTGATTGCAGCCATCCCGGTACTGAAAGCGACAGCCGACTCTGCGCCTTCAAGTTCGCAGAGCTTGTCTTCCAGAACTGAGACCGTCGGGTTGCTCATGCGGCTGTAGATGAAGCCAGGCTGTTTGCCCTGCGCTACGTCATACCACTCATCAATGTCGTGGTAACCGTAGGCAGCACTGACCACGATGGGCGTCTGAGTAGCGTTGTAAGGATGCTGAACGCGCTCCCCTCCCCACACCACTCGCGTCCCCATACCCGCGTCCGGATTCAAGCCGGGTTTGAATTTTTCATCCATAAATCTATCTCGCATCGATGGAACACGAATGTTCCGATTGGGCTTGCGATGACTATATGGAAGGGTTGCGCCTGTGAAAAATCATGTTATCTGGGGCTAAGGGGCCCTTTTTTTAATGGATGCTCAAGCATAAGCCAGTGACGTCCCCAGCCCTGCAGGCTCAGGCAGGGCTGCCATCAAGGCCCGACACAGGCATTGCGGGCAAGGCATCGAGAAAATCGGCAATCTGGCGGGTCGTCCGCAAGCGGATGACAGGCACCTGCGGCCCCACTTTTTTGCGCACCGTCTCGATACCCGGGCGTGTGCCTTGGTCGAAATTCCATACAAACTTCAGGAACACCCAGTCGAACTTCTCCCTGCAACCTGCTGCAAGGTCAGGGCGGGAGCGGTTTGTGAGGCTGCGCATGATCACCCGGGTGAAACACGTGAGACGCGGCGTATCCAGCCAAATGATCACGTCGGCACGGGGCAGGCGAAGGTCGAAGGTACGCCGGGCATAATTGCCTTCACACACCCAGGCATCCGGGGCGATTGCCTGGCTGACCCGCTGGCGAAACTGTTCAGCGTCCGGTTCGATCCAGCCGGGCTCCCAGAACAAAGGGTCAAGGTGCACCACGGGCAGGTTCAGGCGCTTGCCGATGGCTCGGCCGAGGGTCGATTTTCCGCTGCCGCCATTACCCAGTATCACAATCCGTTGCATGCCGACTTCCTGTTGAAAAAAAACAGAAAATTCTACCGATTGGGATGGCCCGTTAAAAGCTGAAAGACAGTGACTTGATGCTCATTTCCTGAAGCTCATTGGCCCTCTCACCGCCAATGAGCAACGTTAATGACCATGACTGCGCACGCTGTGGGTGATCACCCCCCAGATCGACAGGTCGTCACCTTCCATGACGTACCGGTCCGGGTATCCAGGGTTTTCAGACCGGAGGATCACTTCCTTGCCGCGCAAGCACAGGCGCTTGCAGATGGGATCATTGTTCAGCAGCGCCACCACAATATGGCCGTGGACAGGCTCAATGGAACGATCGATGACCGCCAGATCTCCTGAGAAAATCCCGACCCCCTGCATGCTGTCGCCATCAATCGACGCCAGATAGACATGGGGCGCACGCACATTGAGTACCTGATCAAGGGAGATGACTTTCTCGATGTGGTCTGCAGCGGGTGATGGGAATCCCGCCGGAATCTTGAACGAGCACAGCGGCAAACCAATCCCGCCCTGCGCAAGAGGTCCCAAAAATGTGAAGCTCATGACCCGCGCCCTTACTTAGCTGTATGAATATACAGTTAACGCCGTAGGACGATTCTGGTCAATATTTCTGTCAGGGATTTCGACGAGAGGAACCCACACCAGCCCCCCCGGGCTTCATCCGCAGTGCTTCACGAACTGGTTTCGACCCAGTGTCTTGGCGCTGTACAGCGCCTGGTCTGCCGCTTCGATCAAACCCTGCACGTGATCCAGCTGTTCACCTGCGGCACAACTCATCCCGATGCTCACACTGACTCGTCCCAACGGGCTGGCGGTGTGGGGGATGTTGGCTTGCTTCAGGCGATCGAGGATAAGTTGCGCCACCACCGCCGCCCCCTCAATGTCGGTGTTGGGCATGATGACACTCATCTCTTCTCCGCCATAACGGGCGACCACATCCGACGGTCGACGCACGCACTCCTCGATAATTTTGCCAACCGCCTGCAGACAGGCGTCTCCGGCCACATGCCCAAGGGAATCGTTGTACAGCTTGAAATGATCGAGATCGATCATCAGCAGGGCCAAAGACGTCCCTTCCCGCTTTGCCCGTCGCGCCTCTATGTCTAATGTCACATCAAAGCAGCGCCGGTTGGCCAGGCCGGTCAGGGCGTCCTTCATCGCCAGCAACTCAAGCTGGCGGTTCGACGAAAGCAATTGCTGCTGAGCCCCTCGCAACTGATCTTCTATCTGGGTTCGACGGCGGATATCCAGGATCAAAAACCAGCCGATCAGGCCGGTAAGCCCCAGCAGCGCAGTCACCACCACGGCTGACAGCAATGCCTCCATGCGCCACGCGGCAAGGGCTTCGCGTTTTCCAAGGGCGACGGTCGTGATCAGCGGCAACTGGCTGCTTTTTCGGAAGGCATAGAGCCGCTCCACACCATCCAGGCTGGAGGTGAACGAGGCGGTACCGACGGATTGATCAACCAGGTATTTGGCATAGATCGGCGACTTCGAAAAGTTGCGGCCCATGTCCTGCTCGCGAAAAGGATAGCGAACCAGCAACGTACCATCGGTATAGGACAACCCGATTGCACCCTCCTGCCCCACATCGATCTTGCCAAACAGCCGCAGGAAGTTCTCAACCCCCAGAGTTACCGCCACCACCCCGGCAAACGCTCCGCGAGCATCATCGAAGCGCCGGCTGACAGTCACCACCCACTCATGATTGGCACGGCTCTGGATTGGCGGGCCGATAAAGGTCTCGCGGGATGGATCGTCGCGGTGATGAATGAAATAGGCACGATCACTGCTGCTGGCCCCGACCGGGATCCGGTTGGAGGACATCAACCAGCGCCCCTGGTTGTCGTAGATCGTGATCCCGCTGAGCTGTGGCATCAGGGGCTGCTGGCGGTCGACCAGCGCACCCAGCCGCTGGATCTGGATGGGGCCGCTGCCTTCAGTCTCCAGGCGCTCGACGAGCCCGAGCAACAGCAGCGAGCTTTGCCGGACAATGCCTTCGGAGTAAGTTGCGAGCGCCTGGGTAAGGTTCAACCCGTGGACGTTCACATCCGCCAGCGCCCGCTCACGTGAGGCCAGCACTTTCCAGACAGTCAGCGAGGCCAGGGAGCAGCCGATGACAAACAGCAAAAGAACAACCAGATGGGTATCACGCTTCACGTCATTACCTGATGGAAAATCCATTTTTCCGTTCCAGCCACTGTGGGAGAAAGGCAATAGCGGCAGCCGTATGCCCTCACCTGGGGCAAGGATACAAGCAGTTACATGTTGCTGCAGCAACAGATTATCCCGTCAGCGGGCAGATGCCCTTGAGCTCTTGAACAGAGCAACGATCACTCAAAAGGCTGCACCGGCGGCAAGCGACCAGAATCATGGCTACGTTCGACCGCTTCTGTGCACAGGGCTTCGAGCAGCACCCGCTCCAGAATGGCAAAAAAACACTTTATGTGGGCCTGCTTCAGTGCCTGAGGCCGGGTCACCAGATAGACGTCCAGATCTGGAAGCTCAATACCCTCGAACAGCTCGATCAGATCCTTCGCCAGAATACGGGGCAGTACACCAACCCCCAGGCCTCGCCTCACCGACTCGAGTTGCACGGTAAACGAGTTCACGCTGATGTGGGCCCGGTCAAGACCGGCTGCTTTTGCTGCACGCATTTGCGCCAGCATGTCGAGCGGAGGAAGCAGCGCTACATTGACTGCGGTGGCCACCGTGACCCCTGGACATCGCTTGAGGTATTCGGGAGCCGCGAACACACCGTAGGCGAACCGGCCAATGGGTCGATAAATCAACGAAGGCTCACCGAGATGGATCGTGCGTATCGCAATGTCGGCCACGCCGCGGGCGATCTTGTGAAAGTCGGCGGTTACTTGCAACTCCACCGAGCAACGCGGGTGCAGGGAGGTAAAGCGACCCACCGCCTCCAGCACCCCGGAAGAGAACCCCTCCCCTGCACTGACCAGCACATTGCCGGACAGCTCTGCGCCTGATCCCGGGATGTCAGCAACAACTTGACGCCTCAACCCCGCTTCAGCCGCGATGGCAACGTCCACCAGGGATTGGCCCCGCGAGGTCAGCCGGCATCCCTCAACGCCCCGTTCGACAAGGGGCTCGCCCAGGGCAGCCTCCAACTGGGTCAGGCGCCGGGACACCGTAGACGCCGCAATCCCCAGCAACTGGCCCGCCTGCAGAAAGCTGCCATGCCGAGAAACCGCCAGCAGCAGTCGAAGATCGTCCCAATTTGCTTGCAACGCCATGCGTCATGTCCTCCCTGGTGTGCATCTGTGCAAAGCCATTATGCAGCAGTCGCTGTTTTTCAGAAGCGCTCTGGACGGTATATCTACAGCCCTTCGAAACCACTGGACTGGAATGTATGACTAGCGCGCCAAAGGACTCTGCACAACACGCCCCGCGCAACGTATTCGTGACCGGCGCAACCGGCTTGCTGGGCAACAACCTGGTGCGAGAGCTGCTCGCTCGCGGCTATACCGTCAAAGCACTGGTGCGCTCGATGGCCAAAGGTGAACAGCAGTTCAAAGGCCTGGCCAATGTGCAACTGGTCATAGGCGACATGGCCCGGGTCGACGCATTCGCCGCATCACTGCAAGGCTGCGATACGGTGTTTCACACGGCGGCTTTTTTTCGCGACAACTACAAGGGCGGCAGCCACTGGAAGGCGCTCGAAAAGATCAATGTCACCGGTACGCGGGATCTGCTTCAAGAGGCCTACCGTGCCGGAATCCGGCGATTCATCCACACCTCTTCCATTGCCGTGCTTAATGGCGCACCGGGCACCTCCATCGATGAGACATGCCTGCGGGCCGAGGCGGATGCCGATGACTATTACCGCAGCAAAATCCTCAGCGACCGGGTGGTGTTGTCGTTCCTGGAAACCCATCCACAGATGCATGCCTGCATGGTGTTGCCCGGCTGGATGTGGGGGCCTGCCGACATGGGCCCCACGTCCTCGGGGCAACTGGTCAATGATGTGGTCAACGGCAAGATGCCCGGGCTGATCCCCGGCAGTTTCTCCGTTGTCGATGCCCGTGATGTGGCAGCCGCCCTGATTGCTGCCGCCAGGTATGGACGACGAGGTGAGCGCTATCTGGCGGCGGGTCGGCACATGACGATGCGTCAGCTGGTACCGGCTCTGGGACGCATCGCGGGGGTCAAGACACCTGCGCGTCAAGTGCCGACGCCTGTTCTGTATGCCCTGGCGGCGGTGCAGGAGATCTATGGGCGCCTGACCGGCAAACCCGTTCAGTTGAGCATAGCCACCCTGCGCCTGTTGATACGAGAAGAACATCGCACCCACTTCAATCACCACAAGAGTGAACAAGAACTGGGCCTGAGTTTCCGGTCACCGGACCTGACAATCATGGACACCGTGGCGTGGTACCGTGACCACGGCTGGTTTGAAAGCCACGGGGCTTGATCTGTTTAGGGCTCATCAAACTGGGTATGCTGGGCGCCGGCTGATACTGCCTGCCGCTCGCGCCCTCCAGGGACTGGTGAAAGTATTTTTGAAAAACCCGAACCCTGTCGATTTTCTTGCAGTCGAGGTTTGGCAACGCGAGCACCTGACTGACTCGACTCCAGGAGGAACGATGATTTCCATTGAACACGCCAAGCAGATGGCCAAACGACTGCGTGCAGTGCTGAAAGCCCACGGGCAAGAGGTCACCCACTCGACCGCGCTGGAGTGGGTAGCCCAGCAACTGGGCTACCAGAACTGGAACACGGCGTCAGCGCTGCTGCACCCCCAAACTGCCCCGCCAGCGATAACGTTCGAAAGCCCCATCCCCCTGTTGCGCATGTTCGACGAAGCCAAGGCACGGGAGTTTTACCTTGGTTTCCTGGGCTTTCACGTCGAGTTCGAGCACCGCTTCGAGGCTGGCCTGCCTCTCTATCTGGGGATCATCCGCAACGGCTTGCGCATCCACCTTTCTGAACATCACGGTGATGCGAGCCCCGGGACCACGGTATTTGTGCCCATGCATAATATCGAGCTGCTTCGCGATGAATTGCTGTCCAGGCAATACGGGTACGGCCGTCCCGACATTGTCCAGCAGGGCTGGGGCAAGGTGCTGGAAGTCCATGACCCGTTCGGTAACCGGATCAGGTTTTGCGAAGACTGATCGAACGAGCGCAAAGCGGTCGCCAAGCCGGTACACGCGGTATCCCTGATCAACCGCGCAAGCTGACTTTACGACTGCTTCGCAGCCGATCGCAGCCTCGCACGGCTCGTCAGCGACTACAGACTCGTCACCTATCCCGCGTGTAGTCGCTGACGAGGAACGAAGGCTGCGATCGAGCGCGAAGCGGTCGTAAAACAGACACACGCGGTATCCCTGATTAACCGCGCAAGCTGACTTTACGACTGCTTCGCTGCGCTCCTCAGCGGCTACAGATGACGTTGAAAAAAGCTCGCCAGGGTGTCGAAAGGAATGAGGTCGACGCGGTCAAGGTAAGCGACCATAACTAGTCACTCCCATTTTCGTGGACTGCTTGATGGTATCGTTTCTGTCTGCCAAGAGCGGGTCTTCGAGGCCACTTGTTAAATCAGCGGTGACTCAACACTTTCAATCAATACTGCTTTGTTGCGCTGGCTATGCGCCGGTACTTACGCAACTCCCGATAAGCGCTGCGGATATCCAGAAAAAATATCTCTGCGCTGCGCCAGAGCAGCATCCACACCGTAACGGTAAATACTGCCACCGGAATGGTGCTTTCAATGCCTAGCGCATTGCCTATCAGCCCCACCACCAGTGCCATGCCCAGGAGTGTCAGCGCTTCCAGCCGCAGGATGAGAATATCCCCTCTGACTTGCTCGCTCTTCTCTGCAAAGGTATTGCTGATGGCTTGCTGCAGGCGTTCTCGTTCATTTTCGGGGCAGTTGATCTGCAGGCACAGCTTGGGGTAGTACCAGGCACTCTCCAACAGGTAGTCCACCAGCTCCGGGCTTAGTTTGGGGGCGTCCGGCGAGGCAAATGGATTGAGGTAATCGTGAGTGATCGTCAAATCGATTTTTTTGAGCATTACGAACTTTGGCCTGGTTGAATTGGGGTCGGAGGCTTCAGTGATCCAGATAAAACTAGTCCAAGATAGCTGTTCTGCTTTGTCGGCGGTCACTCGCGCTGTTGCAGGAGCGGATTTATTCGCAGTGCGCTGGCTGAATGTGCACCTCGTCTGCCTCCATCAACGCTGATTGTTATCGCTCTCTGCGAGTGGGGAACATTAGTCGCGGGGATCGAGCACCGCCTCCAGGCGCTGAAGGAACACTCCTACTCTATGGGGCACGTGCTGACGAGTAGGCAATAGTGCGGTGATGAACAGTTGTTCCGGGTCAACATCCTCCAATTCAACTAGGCAAAGGCTTCCAGCAGCCAGATCATCACGGATGTCCCAGTACGTGAGCATCGCAATCCCCAAGCCTTGCCTGCTCGCCGTGCGCACCGCCTCGACACTGTTGGCCGAAAAAACGCCCTCCGCCCGCATGGAAACCGCTTCACCGTCACGCATGAACGGCCAGAAAGGCATCCCATGCAACGCTATGCGGCGGTGGCTCAACAGTGCGTCCATCGTAGCGGGTATGCCGTGGCGCTCCAGGTACAACGGACTGGCGCACAGCACTCTAGGGTTCGGTGCGAGGGGACGCGCGATTAAAGTCGAGTCTCGCAGGGTCGAGATGCGCACCGCGACATCGATCCCGAGACCGACAATGTCCACAATGCTGTCTGACAGTGTCAGATCAACCCGCAGCGCCGGGTGTTCTGCCAGGAGAGCGGGAATCAGCGGCATGATCACTGCCTGCCCGAACACGGTGGGAGCAGTGACCTTCAAGACACCGCTGGCAGCTCCGGCATTGGATTTCAAACTGACCCTCGCCCCCTCACTGGCTTCCAACAGCGTCGTTGCAAAGGGGAGAAATGTCTCGCCTTCGGCCGTCAGTGAGACGGAGCGCGTTGTTCGATGGAACAGTCGAACGCCTAGCTCACCTTCAAGCGATGCCAGCCTGCGAGACACTGTCATGGGCGCCAGGCCGAGTCGTCGAGCGGCTGCCGAAAGACTGCCGCTTTCGGCAATGGCGCTGAACACTTCCACATCTGGAATTTGCATCATTACATCCGTTTTTGATAAAGCGGCTTATCGTTATTGCTGGCTTCTCAGCGTTTCAAGCCAGGTTTATCGTCCTCTACATCGCTATTTAAAAGCATCTTGGATGAACGAGGACTGACTGCATGAACGACTACAATCAGCGGATTTTAACTCAGTATGATATTGGCCGCCTCAGATTGAGGAATCGCCTTGCCGTAGCACCCATGACTCGTGTCAGTGCTACCGAGGCGGGCCTGGCGACCGCTGAGATGGCGCGTTACTACGAGCGATTCGCAAAAGGCCGCTTTGGCCTGGTCATTACCGAAGGGCTGTACACCGATCAGAAGTATGCTCAGGGTTACCCCTTCCAACCGGGGATCAGCGATGTTGAACAGGCTCAGGCCTGGCGTGGTGTGACCGATCGTGTTCATGCCCGGCATGGCGCGGTATTCGCACAACTCATGCACGCTGGAGCGCTGAATCAGGGCAACCGCTTTAAAACGGCTACCGCTGCACCCTCGCCCGTTCGACCGAAAGGAACGCAGATGAAGTTCTATTACGGTGAGGGACAGTATCCGCTACCCCAAGCGATGAGTGATGAGGATATCGCCGATGCCATCGCGGGATTCGCACAAGCGGCGGTGCTGGCAACCCGTGCCGCGGGTTTCGACGGTGTTGAAATCCATGGGGCGAACGGCTATCTACTGGATCAATTCCTGACCGGCTACACCAATCAGAGAGACGACCGCTGGGGCGGTAACGTCGCTGGCCGGATTGCTCTGACACTGGAAGTCATCAAGGCAGTCAGAGCGGCCATCGGCACGCTTGCCCCCATCGGGGTACGTATTTCACAGAGCAAAGTGAATGACTACGAACATAAATGGCCTGAGGGCGAAGCAGCCGCCGAGGTCATTTTTGGCTCGCTCAAGGACGCTGGCATAGACTTCATCCATGTGACGGAATTTGAGGCCTGGAAACCGGCGTTCGCAGAGGGAAATGCCAGCCTGGTTGAGTTGGCTCGCCGGTATGCACCACAGGTGGCGATCATCGCCAATGGTGGCCTGGATGTACCGCAACGCGCCGAGCAGGTGTTACGAGACGGCGCCGATATGATCGCGCTGGGCAAGGCCGCCCTGGCCAACCCCGATCTTCCCAACCGCCTGGCAACCCATACCGCCCTGGACGAATTCGACCCCTCGATCCTTGGGCCGATTGCGAATATCAAGGACAGTGAATTGACGTTGGCGTGACACCACCCCACTACCTCAAAGCCTGTAACAGCTTCTCGACAACGAGGGCTTCGACGGATCCTTCACTGCTACCTTCGTCAAAAACAGCGCAGCACGCCGATGCGTCGCCATCGCAGATACGGTAAACGGCAAGGACGCCACCAGGCCCGCAACCTGTGTGCCCGCAGAGGGTAAAGCCCCCTTCAATCGGACCCAGCATCAAACCCAGACCATACCCCGGTGTAATCCATGGGCGTCCTGGAATCGGGCTGCCCAAAGTTTTTGCTTCCTGCATTTCCTGGAGCAAGCCCGCAGGGAGGAGATGCCCCGCGAGAAGTCGGTCGAGGAATAGCGCTGCTTGCGAAATGGGGCCGATCAGCAAGCCGTGATAGACCCAGCCAGGGTCGTAATTTGATTGATTTCCAAGGCAGGAGTCTCGTAAATCTGCTCGCGTTTTAGCGAAATAAACATTGGAAAGCCCCGTAGGCATCAGTGCGTATCGAGCCACTGCCTCCTCAAGCGACAGATCGGTCACCTGCTCAATAAGCCTGCCTACAAGCAGGTAACCCACATTGGAGTAACGCCATCCGGTTCCGGGGCTATATCGAAGCCGGGCACCCTCAAGGCGCTGCATCATTTCGTCTACTGACCACGGAGCCTCATCGTTAGCGACAGCGGCGTGATAATCCGCAAGCTCACCATAGTCGGCGAGCCCTGCCTCATGTCGAAGCAGTTGGCGTAATGTGAACGGTTGATCACGAACCGGGGCGTCCAATCGGAGCCGTCCATCACGCACCAAAGACAGAGCGGTAGCGGCCAGGAGGGTCTTGGTAAAGCTCCACCACGGCACCGCCAGTTCTGATCGGCAGGACGCAGGTTGCTGACCATTTGATACGAGTGAGCTCAGCATTGACTTCCCTGAATGGTTGAGCGGATTGACGCCTCAACAAGATATCCCATTCAACCTCACGCGCAGGGCGGAAAGTCAGGTTGAGGCTTATGTCATGTCCTGAGGGACGGGCTGCTCTTGGCCGATTGTCGTCCCTCGTGACAGGCTGCTATCGGCCAGAAGCAGCCTCTCACCAAGGGCAAACATCAGCCATTTGCGGACATAACATTACTTTCAATCCCTTGAGCTAGTCGCTAAATTACTGACTCATGGAGCTTAGAGACGAGCAATGAAACTGAACCACAGGCCAGTGAAGGCTAGCGACGTAAGAAAGATCTGCGGCTTTCCTCAGAACGCTCAAGAGTTGTTTTTCATGTTTCCGAAGGCGCACTTCCCGCTAACGGAAACGCAGTTGAATATCGCAATCTCCCAACGCTTCGACTCTACCGTTGTGGAGATCAATGGGACTGTCGTTGGGTTTGCCAATTTCTATCGAGCTGAACGCAATGGCGTTTGCTGTATCGGCAATGTCATCGTCTCGCCGAGCGCTCGGGGCGAAGGAGTGGCTACGTTTATCGTAGAGACGATGACCGGCTTGGCATTCGAGCGTTATGGAGCCAACGAGGTGCAGATTTCCTGTTTTAACGAAAACACGGCAGGGCTGCTGCTCTACCCCAAGCTTGGGTTTGTCCCTTATTCCATTGAGGAGCGACCTTCTTTGGGAAACGGCCGATCGGCCCTCATACACATGACGCGCAGCAGAGGCTCGACAGATTGAATACACATGACGCGTAGCAGAAGCTCGACAGATTGAATACACAGTCGATTACTACCTTGGATGACAGGCTGAAATCGACCAGAAGCGGACGCCAAGGATTGCCGGCGGGGAGAGTTTCCTGATGCCTTTGTGCGCCGTATAGTGGGAATACTTTTTCGGTCAAAGGAATGGCTATGAACCCGCTAAGAGGCCTACCCGTCGGTGTAATCGGCGACCGTGACACTGTAAATGTCACGTCGCATTGCTCGAAAAGGGAAACGCCATGCGTGCAGGCGTGATCCTTGCCGGGATTGGCACCACGTTGGCGCTGTTGTCTGCATCGCCAGCCCAGCCTAAACCCCTGCCGCCAGTCACTGTCAACCAGGGTGGTATCTCAGTGCTGGTACAAGGCTCGGGAACAGATATCATCTTAATTCCAGGGTTTGCGTCGTCCTACGAAGTCTGGGCTGATTTGGCCTCCAGATTACGGCACAGCCACCGTCTCCATCTCGTGCAGGTAGCTGGCTTTGCCGGCTCGCCTGCCGTATCCAATCCAGACGGGAGAGTCGTCGCGCCGACGGTCGAGGCGATCGCTGAATACATCCGCAGCCAGCGCATCGAGGCGCCGGTCATCATCGGTCATTCGTTGGGTGGTGAGGTGGCACTGATGGTGGGTGCGCGTCATCCCGATCAAGTGGGACGCCTGATGATTGTCGATGCGATGCCCTTCTATACGTTGCTCTTTGACCCCTCCGCGACCAGTGAAACGGCGACCCCGCATGCTGCTGCGATGCGCGATGCAATGTTGGCGGCAACGCCTGAGCAGGCGCACTCCATGCAGCAGGCAGCCATCGCCCGCCTCGCTAAAACTGAAGCGGTCAGGCCCGGCCTGGTCGCTGCGGGGATGAACTCGGACCGAAAGACGATGGCCGATGCCATGTATGAACTGATGGTCACCGACCTCCGGCCTGAGCTTGAACGCATCAAGGTGCCTGTCGAGGTCGTCTATGCCTACGACCTGCTTTACGGTGTAGAGGCATCCCACATTGATGCAATGTTCCATAACGCCTATGCCTCGA
The DNA here is from genome assembly GCF_059862735.1 of Pseudomonas sp. MF06569. Classification (NCBI taxonomy): domain Bacteria; kingdom Pseudomonadati; phylum Pseudomonadota; class Gammaproteobacteria; order Pseudomonadales; family Pseudomonadaceae; genus Pseudomonas; species Pseudomonas sp. MF06569. The sequence continues at coordinate 94,440 of NZ_JCBCUZ010000011.1, forward strand.
CCCCAAACATCAGCTTCAGCCGCATTGACGGCAGTTTTCACTTCATCATGCTTGATCAGCCAGAACTGTTCGCCAGTGCTGTCATCAAGTTCCTGAACCGGTGAGCGACGGCGGGGTAGCTAGAGCGATGCAGATGATGGTGCCGCAGCCCACGGAATAGACTGCACCTGACTGACAGTCAGGCATGCCCCGGTCATCGCCTCACTGCCTTCACCCGACTCAGGATCTAGCGGCGCCGGTCTCGTCAGCCAGCATAGCCTCCACCCCCGACTTCTTCGGAAGTATTTAGGAGACCAGATCATGAGATGCCCAAGCTCCCGGCCATAAGGAGCCGCCAATCCCGAGTAAGTGGACAACCCTCACAAGTCGCAGAGGCCTTGACCCCGATAACACTCAACATTCTTGGCGGGATGACGTAGGGAAGGTTTCAAGGGTTTAGCTTGTAGATGAGTTTGATCATGGGATTGGTCGGTATTGGCCTGGACAAAACACCTTCCATTGACACGACCAGGCCACCATTTGAATGGTCCGCACAAGGTTTGCAACATAGGTGCGTAGCACTTCGCCGCGAGCTTTATTCTTCACCGCTAACAAACCGACATTGCGCAAATCTAGAGCAACAAGAATAATGCAAATCATTATCAATTGTTGCTATTGGTTTGTCCGCTCATGCCTGCTCCCGATTACTCTGCCCTGCATCTAATGTACAGCGAACATAACGGCTGGCTCAAAAGCTGGTTGCGCGCCCGCATGGGCAACGCCGCCGATGCAGCAGACCTGGCCCAGGATACCTTTGTGCGTCTGCTGAGCTCCCGCGACGTCGAACAGATTCGCGAACCGCGCACCTACCTGAGCGCGATCGCCCGGGCACTGATGATCGACAAATTCCGTCGCCGCGCCTTGGAGCAGGCTTACCTCGAAGTCCTGGCCCTGCGCTCGGAACCGCTGGATATCTCACCTGAAACACGCCTGATGATTCTCGAAACCCTAGTAGCCATCGACACCATGCTTGATGGCCTGGGCGAGCGTACGCGGCGGATATTCCTCGCCGTGCAATTGGAAGGCCTGAGTTATGTGGCCACTGGCGAACGCCTGGGCGTGTCGGTGACCACCGTCAAGAAACACGTGATCCGCGCAATGACCCATTGCCTGCTGCTTACGGAAGACTGATGGCCGCGCCCCTGGATCTGCTCACCCTCGAAGCCGCAGCCACCTGGTATGTGCGCCTTAACAGCATGCCGCCCACAGAGGCCGATCAACAGGCCTGGCGCCACTGGCTGGCCGCCAACCCACAGCACGCGCGAGCGTGGGCACGCGTAGAAAAACTGCAAAGCCAATGGGCTCGGTTGCCCGCAGACGTGTCACTGTCGACGCTGGCCGGGGTAAAGGCCCGCCGCCGCGCTGTGCTCAAGACCCTTGGACTGTTGCTCGCCGTGGGCGGCAGTGGCTGGCTGGCCACCGAGCATCTGCCCTACCAGGCGATGCTTGCCGATCAACGCACCGCCACCGGCCAGCGTCGGCACATGCGTCTGGACGACGGTAGCCAACTGGACCTCAATACCGACAGCGCCGTCGACATTGCCTTCAGCGCCGACCTGCGTCTGATCCGCCTGCACCGCGGCGAAATCCTGGTAGACACAGCCAAAGATAGTCGCCCGTTTATCGTCGAAGCCCCCCAGGGTTCGGTGCGTGCCCTGGGCACGCGTTTTGTCGTGCGTTGCGGGCCTACGTTCACCGATGTGTGCGTGCTGGATAAGGCGGTAGAGCTACGCCCTCTGAATCATCCTTCACGGGTACAGTGCCTGAATGCCGGCCAGCAGGCCCACTTCGACCGCGACCAGATCAGCGCCGTGACCCCCTCCCCGGCAGGTGTCGGTGCCTGGAGCCAAGGCATGTTGACTGTCATCGAGTGGCGCCTGGGGGATTTTATCGCCGAGCTCAGCCGTTACCGTCGCGGCGTGCTGCGCTGCGCCCCGTCCGTTGCCAGCCTGCGGTTGAGTGGTGCATTCCGTATCGACGACACCGATACCATTCTGGAAAACCTCAGCCAATCCCTGCCCGTCAGCGTACGTTTCGTGACGCGTTACTGGGCCAGTGTCGAAGCGGCCTGAAGTTTTTTGCGAATTATTCCCATCCTGGGTTGCCGATTCCTATTTTCGTTCGGCCATGTACAGAAAGCAGCGTTTACGACTGCTTCCCTACCCTGCCAACGGAAGGAAACCTGTATGTCACGATTCACCCTCAACGCCGCCCGGCCGCTTGCGCATGCCGTTCACCTGGCTGTGGCGCTTGGTGTATTTTCGGCCTTGAGCCTGGCGCCAACCCATGCGCTGGCGCAAAACCAGACCCACACTTACCAAATCAATGCGGGCTCTCTCGGCGCGGCGCTGAGCCTGTTCGCGACAGCGGCCAATGTCACGCTGTCGTTCAACGCCGAGCAGACCCAAGGCATGACCACACCGGGATTGAGCGGCACTTATAGCACCGACGAAGGCCTGGCACGCTTGCTCGCGGGCAGTGGCTTGCAGGCTCAACGCCAGGCCAATGGTGCTTATGTGCTGGTGCCCGTGCCCAAGAGTGATGCGCTGCAATTGGGCGCTACAACCATCTCCGGCCAGGCCTTGGGCTCAGTCAGCGAAAACACCGGTTCCTACACTACCAGCTCGATGAGTACCGCGACCAAACTGGCGGCCTCCATGCGCGAGACGCCGCAATCGGTCACGGTAATCACTCGCCAACGCATGGATGACCAGAACATGCAGTCTCTGGAGGACATTTCGACCTACACCCCAGGCCTGACCATGCGCAAAACCGGTGGTGAGCGCCCTGAGTTCTATTCCCGCGGTTCTGCCATCGACAACATTATGATCGACGGACTGCCAGTCGCGTATGACAGCGACACCCTTGGCACCTCGACCCTGGCGATGTTCGACCGGGTTGAAGTTGTGCGCGGTGCGTCGGGCCTGATGCTCGGTGCCGGCAACCCGTCCGGCACCCTCAACCTGATCCGCAAACGGCCCACTGTCGAGCCGCAAGTTTCTGTCACCCTGGGTGCCGGTTCATGGGACAACTATCGCACCGAAATCGATGCCAGCAGCGCCCTCAATTCCAGCGGTTCGATCAGGGGCCGCGTAGTCGGTGCCTTCCAGGACAAAGACAGCTTTACCGATGGCTACAGCAGCAAGCGCCAGTTGTTGTACGGCATCACCGAGTTTGACCTGAGCGAAGCCACTACCCTGACCCTCGGAGCGTATTACAACCGTGAGGACAACCCGGGGGCCGACTGGTCAGGCATTCCGACCCGTGCCGATGGCACGTTCCTGCCGATATCCCATTCGACGCGAATGAGCCCGAACTGGACCTACTGGAACAAGAAAAATACCAGTGCATTTGCCGAAATTGAGCACCGCTTCGACAACGACTGGAAACTGCGCCTGAATACCACGTGGCTGCGAGGCGACCTGGACATGCTGGGCACCAGTTTCTATCGACTGGATCCCAGTGCAGATCAGTTGAACCTGAACGTGGGCCGCTACACCTACCAGCACACGCAAAAAAGCGTCGACGGCTACGTTTCCGGCCCCTTCACCCTGCTTGGTGCGACCCACGAACTGGTGCTCGGTGGCAGTTATCGCAATGATAGAACCGACGATGGCCCCGGCGGTGGTTTCCTCAACGACCCGAATATCGTGCTCGATCCATCAAACTTCGACTATCACGGCGTAGAGAAACCGGCCATCAACTACAACTGGTCACGCAAGGGCAAGGTCGATCAATACAGCACCTACGCCACCGTACGCTTCCATCTGCGCGACGACCTAAAACTGATCCTCGGTTCACGCCTGGACTGGTACGAATACGAATACGAACAGAACACTATTTCCGGCGAATACACATTCGGCGCCGACTACAAGGCGACGCGGGAATACACCCCCTACGCCGGCCTGATCTACGACATCAACGATACCTACTCGGTGTACACCAGCTGGACCAGAATCTTCCAGCCGCAAGCGAACGTGGACTTCCAGGGCAGCCTGCTGCCGCCGGTCACCGGCACCAACCGCGAAATCGGGATCAAGGGCGAGTACTTTGACGGTGCGTTGAACGCCAGCCTGGCATACTTCCAACTGAATCAGGAGAACCTCGCCCAAGGGCTTGATGCCTGTGCCGATGGTGTTGCTTCCTGCTCCGTGGCCTCCGGCGAAGTGGAAACCAAAGGCGTTGACCTTGAACTGCAAGGCATGCTCGCCCTTGGCTGGCAGGTCTCGGCGGGCTACACCTATGCCGGCGCCAAGAACGTCAAGGGCGGCAGCGGTCGCTTCGACAGCGACACGCCATACAACCTGCTCAAGCTGTCCACCACCTATCAATTGCCGGGCGATCTCGAAAAATGGTCGATCGGCGGTTCATTCCGCAGCCAGAGCAGCACATACACAACCTACGGCGTATCTCAGGGCGGCTACAGCATCGTCGACCTAATGACCGGCTACAACGTGAACAAAAAACTCAAGGTGCAAGCCAACCTGAACAACGTGTTCGACAAGCATTACTACCAGAGCATCAGTAACCCGGCGGGCGCAAACATCTTCGGCGACCCGCGTAACGTGGCCGTGACCATGAAGTGGAGCATGTAAGCTACGTACTTCTGAGAATGACAACATCCTACTTGAGCGGGTGTTGTCGTTAGGACGCTGAACCGCCCCGGATATCTTAGATAGTGAGCGACCGCTTTTGGCCGATTTCTGCCTATCTCTAAGGGCAGCAGTCGGCCATTAGCTGTCAGTCACCAAATGCACATTTCGACCTATAGCTACCCTTCGTAGAGGGTAGCTATCTACCTTCCTGAATATGACGCATACCGCATCGAACGGCATCAGATCCTTGCCGTCCGAGATGAGACAGGCGAGCGCCGCGGTCGGTCCGCCCAAGTGAAGTGCTGAGGCGACATACCGGGTCACCTCCATATCGCTTGATTTAAAGGGTTAGGAAACTTTGATAACCACTTTGCCAAAGGCGCCTCGAGCCAGGTGCTCGAACGCCTTGTGGGCGTCTTCGAATGAATAGGTCTGATCGATCACTGGGCGGATCGCGTGTTCGTTCAGGAATTCGTTCATGCGATCAAACGACGATCGAGGCGCCACTGCGATGCCGCGGATAGTTGTCTGGCGGAAAATCAACGGCATCAGGCTCAGCGTTGTGGTCTGACCGGTCAGAAAGCCGATTTGCGCGATCTTGCCGGCGGCCTTGGTTGCCAGGATGGACTGATTCAAGCCTTCCCCACCGGCGACATCCAGTAGCAGGTCCACGCCTTTGCCGTCGGTGAGTCTTAGTACTTCCTCTTCCCAGCGCGGGAAGGTCCGATAGTTCACGTCAGCGGCGGCGCCAAGTTTTTTCACCGCATCAAGATTGGCGTCGCTGCTGGAGGTAACGATCACCTTGGCGCCAAGCGCGGTTGCCAGTTGCACGGCGAAAATCGATACACCCCCGGTGCCCTGTACCAAAACGGTCTGGCCCGGCTGCACTTGGCCGTAGTCAACCAGCGAATACCAAGCTGTCAGCGCCGCAATCGGCAGTGTCGAAGCCTCCTCGTCGGACATGTTGTCTGGCGCACGAACAGCGCTTTCTTCGTGAATAATCATGTACTCAGCCAGGCCACCTGGCAGCGGCATGCCGAAGCAGTAGGCAGGCTCGTCCGGCCTTGGCTCACCATCAATCCAGCGCGAGTAGAGGTGCGAGTTGACGCGGTCGCCCACTTTGAATCGGCTTACGCCTTCACCCAAGGCGACGACAGTGCCCGATGCATCGCTGACCGGGATCAGTGGCTTGGGTACCAGGTGAGGTTCGTAGAAGCCATCGACGATGGCCTTGTCGCGGAAATTCAGGGAAACCGCTCCGATCTTTACCAACAACTCGCCGGCCTTGGGTGTGGGCTTAGCTGTTTCGCCAAGAGCCAGATTTTCGAGACCAAAATCGTTCAAAAGCCATGCTTTCATCTGTCTATCTCCAGTTAGGGGAACTTACTGGCGACATTCTTCCCAAGTCAGACCGTTCAATAAATACCCAGGCCGGCAAAGGATTGTTGTTTTTTCAGACAACAATAAGGCTTGTAGCTTGCTATGATCGGGCAACAAAAAAGCTGAGTGAGAAGATGTAATGGAACTGCTCCAGTCCATGCAAGTGTTTGCCCGACTAGCCGAACTTGGCAGTTTCACCCGCGCGGCGGATGCCATGCAGATCGGCCGCCCGCAAGTAACTCGCGCGATACAGGAGTTGGAAACTTCGCTTGGGGTACGGCTATTTCAGCGCACAACCCGCACTGTGAGGCTCACTTCGGAAGGAGAGCAATTCTACGAGCGTGTTAAAGCGATTCTTGACGAAGTTGCGGGTGCCACGGCGATGTTCTCCTCTCCAGGCTCAACCCTGCGCGGTAGATTACGGGTCGATATACCCACCGCGTTTTCGCAGCCGGGGCTGATCGAAAGCTTGCGAGCGTTTTCCACCCTCTATCCTGCAATCGAGCTGGCCCTGGGGGTCACCGATAGAACCGTCGATCTGGTCGCAGAAGGTGTGGACTGTGCGCTGAGAATCGGCGAGTTACCAAGTTCGAGCCTGGTAGCCCGTCGCATCGGGATGGCTACCATGATCACCTGCGCGGCGCCCCAATACCTGAAAGAGCACGGCGAGCCCAAAACCTTAGAGGATCTAAGAGCACACCGCGGTGTGACCTTTCTCTCTGGCCAAAACCAGCGCCCGCTGGCTTGGCAATTTATGGACGGGGCTCGCGAGCAATCCCACATCAGCCGCCAGGGCATCACAGTCAACGAGTCCAACGCCTATGTCGAGTGTGGCGTCGCTGGCTTCGGCATACTTCAGGCCCCTGGTATTACTCTGGACCGTTTTTTAACCGACGGAACATTGGTTGAGGTGCTGCGTGCCTATCGTCCGCATCCAAGGCCCGTGTCGGTCCTGTACCCCAGCCGCTCGCATCTGGCGCCGCAGGTCGAGGTTTTTGTTGATTGGGTTCGCGAACAATTCCCCAAACTTTATGGGCGCTGGCTAGAGAGTTAGCGCAAAGCGGAAGTGTGGGTGCGGAGTGACCGCTTTTGGCCGAAAGCTGCCCGTCACGATAGACAGAAAATCGGCCAGAGGTAGTGCTCAGCGGTCAGCATCAAGCTTCAACTTGCGAAGACATTCGCGAGCATAATGAACCGTTCCCGCCAAGACCAAAGTGTGAGTGACATCATGACCGAAGCCCAGCACTGGACGGTGAAATGCCAAGATCCTGCGGATGGAGGTGGCGACGTCGTCATTGATTTGCCGCCTGAGCTACTCGTCAGTTTAGGACTGAGCATCGGTGACGTGTTGACGATTGAAGTGATCGACGGCGCGATAGTTCTGACACCGAAATCGAGCGACTCAGCTACACCCTGAGTCGATCCCGTACGCTCCACCTAATCATCAAGCGGGAATAAGTGAACGGCACATCTGTCGGTTTCCGAAATAAATGCGAAATTCTAGAAATAGCTGCGACTACAAAGACAGAAAAAATCCCGCATGAGCGGGCCGGTGGTGTGCAGGGATCTTTTCCTACAGTTCCGTGTGTTCGTTGCGTTCCCGCTGCTCACAAGCGGCGAGAAGAATCCGCTGCTCCCGATAACAGCGACCAACCAAATAGAAAGCCAAACCACAAATCACCTCAATCACACATGGACGTAGTACCCACGTGCCAGCGTATGGAATCGCGGCCTCCCGTGGTAATGCTCACCAAGGCGGTGATACCAGTTGTGCCGAGCCTGGACAAAGCCGTAGCTGTATTCCTGATTTCGATGGTCACAGTAGCTATCCCGGTTGAGGAAGCGAGCGACATTCGGCTTGCGAGAGCAGCGCAGAGTTGGTGCGCGCCACTCCCGTACGGCATGTAAGTAGCGAGTCATAGCAATTTTTCACGCCTTGATCATTGTTTCTTATTTGCGTTTGGATCGAAATTAAACACAGTGCGTATAACTACGTTGTACATGCGTTCCAGCTCGCGCTGGTTATTCTCAGGCTTACTCTTCGGCGACGGATCTTCTTCATAAAACTTGAGGAATTCTGCATACAACCGCAATGCAGCCTTGGCGCTAGCCCGATATTCCGTTGAGTTAAAAGCTGGCTTCTGCGTTGGATCAAGCATTTCTTGGGGAATGACGGGGCCTTTTATGTTCTTTTGACGGGCCTCCCAACGCATAAGTCGAATCATCATAGGCTCTACCTCGCCTCCTTGAGCCTTAACCCTTACCTCGGGCTTTGCCTGAACCACAACATCAGGCTTGGCCTTAACCTCCGGCTTAGCTACCTGCACAGGAGCTACTCGCACGGCAGCGCAGGTTTCTGGGTGATAATTTGAAATCATCCGGTAGGTCTGGGCCTGCACCGCAACCTTGTACCTTGCACCACATCCGGCACAGGTGCGCTCAAAATAAATATTGGCAAGATGCTCCGCTGCCACTCGGGCAAACCTCTGGTCTGACACATCTTGGCCACACACCGGGTAACTGAACACAGTATTCAGGAAAGATTCGTTGCCCCGCACGCAAGCATCCGCCACACGATTACCCAGTTCCTCAGCTATTTGTGCGTACATCGCCACACGATAGGCCTCGACCGAGGCCCTGCTTGTGGGGTCGTAGTCGTTATGAGGGCCTTCATCGAGAGAAATCCGGTCGAAAAATGCCCGGCACTCCAACACAGACGCATAAGCTGCATCGTAGTACCGTACACGCCGCCTCGAACAGCCAGGCACCCGCTCGCGAATGCGAACCGCCATGATTCGGTCTGCGAGATAACTGGTGAATTCGTTGTAGTTCATAACACGTCCTTGAGAGTGGGGTCAGTGTGCCGAGCGCCTGACACAAAACCGCAAATTGGGTGATGACACTTTTCCTATGCCGCCGCAGCGGCTCGATCTTCGGGGTGAGCCCATTCGCGGACATGGCCATACCGCGCCGGTTCATCAATATCGACACCTGCCGGGTTCAGTTGAACGTCTTGTTGCTCTGCATGCTCCAGCAGCTTCGCGAGCAGGGCCTCCTGAATAGCTTACAGGTAGGCCCGCTGTGGTGTTCACAGGAAATTCCACAGGCTGTCGCAGCTATTAACGACAGCCCCTAGGGCAGTCGCATTAATTGCCATCAGCAGTCGCAGGTATTTTGAAAATCTGGAGCCGCCGATTGGGGCCTTCGCCAATCAGATTGAATCGCCCCGGGTTTCGTAGACGTTAGGTGACCGCTATTGGCCGAAAGCAGCCTGTCACGAAAGACAGCTCCGGGCCAAAGGCAGACACTAGGGACAACGATCTCACCCTGAGCCCCACCGCTGTACCAAAGACACTCAACTTTGGCAGAACGATGCCGGAAAGAGCAGCATCAACAGCCATGCCGCCACAAAGAGTCCCACTCCGAATGTCAGATGAGCACTGACGCTCCTGCGCCTTACCATCCAGGGTGCCTTTGTCTTCGAACCGGCAATGCCGAAACCGAGCGCAGGCTGCATGATGAAAAAAGGCGCAATCACACTGACTAATCCCACCACCAGCGCAGGTGCCAGCGAAGGGTCGCAGATCCACGCTGTGCCTTTCGCACCGATCAGCACCATGGCGAAGACGACGCCCGTGATGTAATGGAATACCCACCCCATCAGGCGTTCATTCCTGACAGGAGGCGCCGCCATGATCGAGGCATGACGAAACCGCCCTTGCAACATATAGCCCAGCCAGCGACCAACCAGACCATAGTCAAGCGACGCTAAACCCAATACTCGTGCTTGAACGAAACTCGACGCATCCATGATCAGCGTGGCACCCATTCCAATAAACAGAGTTCGTAGTGCAGTCTCGGCTATTCCCATGTTAGTTCTCCTTGTCTTGAGCTTGTTTCGGCGGTTTGATCCGAGCACTCTGCAAGTTCAAGTCGACTTGAGGTCAAGCATGAAAGAGATGGATATAGGTGAGGTGGCACGCTGCTCCGGTCTGCCGGCTTCAACGCTGCGCTACTACGAAGAAAAAGGTCTCATCAGCTCTATCGGTCGGCGCGGCCTGAGTCGCGTGTTTCGTGCCGATGTGCTCCAACGTTTGTCCTTGATCGCGCTCGGGCAATCTGCAGAACTTTCACTGGACGATCTCGTCGCCATGCTGGACGCAGAGGGGCAGCCTGACATTGATCGTCATCGGCTTAACGAAAGGGCTGACGAACTGGACCGCACTATCGAGCGACTTAGTGCCATACGCGACGGGCTTCGTCGAGTAGCCTGCTGCCCTGCTGATCGTCATATCAAATGCCCAACGTTCCAGAAATTGCTGAATTCTGTCGGGAAGGAAAACTTCAAGAGAAAAACCGGAAAGGGGCAGCTACGCAGACGTGGAGCCGTTCGGCACCTCGAAGAAAAATGACAGGTGCTGTTAAGTGGAAATCAAGATTGCTGTTTTGGACTCCCCATCAGAGAAGGATCAAGGGGGGTCGACCGAAGATCCTGCACGCCTGAACAGCAAGCGCCCCAAAACATGTCGGCTTGGACAGCGTGGATCAACTTAAATGCCCAATCGCTCCCAGAGCCTCAATCAAACGCAACAAGGCTGGTTTTTCGGCTGGTTTCTCGCCGATGCAACACACGTCCGGGTCGCTGAGAGAGCACCAAACCGACACAGGGTCGCCTACCTTCAGCCCGTGTGAGGCTTTACGCAGAGTGGCAGTTGACCAAGCGTCAATGGTTTCGTTGAGAGACTTGTAAAACCGCTTCCCATTGACTCTATAACTGAAGCTTATGAACTGCACTCCCATCCACGGCCCCTCACCCCCTACAAAGGTTACGTAGCCTTGTACCACTTGCCCCACAGGTACATCGTCAGCGCTCATCATTTATCTTCTGAAAATGTGCCCGACATCCCGGAACGACGCGATCACCCATGTTCCGCTGCCAACATCGACCTGAATTGAGAAATGCTCTCTGAAGATAGCCCGGCACCTTCGAACACTGCGCAGGTGAAGCTAACGGGGGCGGTGCCTGGGGCAGTAATGATGCGGTCGGCCATCACCGCCATTGAGCTGCTTCGGTAAAGCGTGCAGCCTGCATAACTGACGGCATTTTGTAAGAAGTCAGCGCTGTTCGAGGTATGAGGAACCTTGTCCAGAAGCCCGGCCCTGGCAAGTGCCAGCGTTCCTCCACAAATACCGGCAATGGTTGCTCCACTTGAACGACTGGCATGAAGAAAGTCTCCAATATCCGGGGCTTCAGCACTCTCCCAGACCACTCCTCCAATGACGACCACAACGTCCGGTTTCCAGTCCAGACATTGTTGCAAGCTGCTGTCGACCGTCACAGCCAATCCACCCTGCGAACAAAACTGGCCCGTAGCAGGCGCGAAAAACCTGACGTCGATCCCGTAAAACCGGGACGCCGTACCAGCAATGAAAGCATATTCCCAGTCCGCAAAACCGGGTGTCAGTATCAAACCCACACGTGCCATCAGTCAGAATCCTCGATGAATGGCCACAACATATGACGACAACAATCAGACATCAAGGGCAGCTTCGGGCCGGTGAACGGCGGCCTGACTTCAACCGTCGCTTTACATTGATCCGTCATCTCCAAGGCCTCATCGACCTCAATCCCCAGATATCGAATGGTGTTCTCCAGCCTCGTATAGCCAAGCAGCACTTCGTCCTGCGATAGATCAGTGATGCCTTCGTACGTCTCATCGCATGAGTGCCACACATGGGAGGTTCAAGGCCAACGGCATTAACCCAGCCTTGGACGTTTTTTTCTTGCCAGTCATATATGGATATACGTATATTCGGTATTCCATATGTAGCGAGCTTCTCATGATCACTCCCACCGAACTCTTCAAGAGCCTGGCCGATGAAACCCGCGTCCGCGCGACCCTGCTGATTGCCGATCAAGGTGAGTTGTGCGTGTGTGAATTGATGTGCGCCCTTGATGAAAGCCAGCCAAAAATCAGCCGCCACCTGGCGCAATTGCGCAGCAATGGTTTGCTGCTTGATCGTCGTCAGGGCCAATGGGTCTATTACCGCCTCAATCCGGATTTTCCGGCCTGGGTTCACGACATCTTGCAAGTGACGTCCAGGGCCAACGCCGATTGGCTCAAGGACAACGCAGCCCGCCTGCAAAACATGGATGGCCGTCCGGTTCGCGAAGCGACCTGCTGCTGACCCCGGATCAAGTGAGTCTTGAATGTTTGTCGCTATCGCTGTTTTCGTCTTCACACTCGTGCTGGTCATCTGGCAACCCAAAGGCCTCGGCGTCGGCTGGAGCGCTACCCTCGGCGCAATGACAGCGCTGGCGGTTGGTGTCGTCTCGCTACATGACATTCCTGCGGTATGGGCCATCGTCTGGAACGCGACCGCCACGTTTATCGCGGTGATCATCATCAGTCTGCTGCTGGATGAAGCCGGCTTCTTCGAATGGGCCGCGCTGCATGTTGCGCGCTGGGCGAAAGGCAGTGGTTACCGCTTGTTCGCGTTTTGTGTACTGCTCGGGGCGGCAGTGTCGGCGGTTTTTGCCAACGACGGCGCGGCGCTGATCCTCACTCCCATCGTCATGTCGATGCTGATCGCACTACGCTTTTCAGCTGCCGCAACCCTGGCGTTCGTTATGGCTGCAGGCTTCATTGCCGACACCGCGAGCCTGCCACTGATAGTGTCCAATCTGGTGAACATAGTCTCCGCTGACTATTTCAAACTGGGCTTTGCCGAATACGCGTCGGTGATGGTGCCGGTAAGCCTGGCCAGTGTCGCCGCGACCTTGCTGGTGCTCTTTGTCTACTTTCGCAAAGACCTGCCGCACCACTATGCGACGGATGCGTTACAGGAGCCCAAAGCAGCGATCCGCGATCGCGCGACGTTCATCGTCGGTGGCTGGACGCTGTTGATCCTGCTGGTAGGGCTGTTCGCCCTGGAACCGCTGGGCATCCCGGTGAGCGCTGTGGCTGCGGTCTGTGCGGCAATCCTGTCAGGCGTCGCCGCCAAGGGCCACACAATCTCGACACGTCGCGTGCTGAGGGATGCTCCGTGGCAGATCGTAGTGTTTTCACTGGGCATGTATCTAGTGGTCTATGGCCTGAAGAATGCCGGACTGACGGACCTTCTCTCCGAACTGCTCAACCGCCTCGCTGAACAGGGAATATGGAGCGCCACCCTCGGCACGGGACTGCTGTCTGCGCTGATGTCGTCGGTGATGAACAACATGCCCAGCGTGCTGATCGGCGCGCTGTCGATTCAGGCCAGCGATGCGCAAGGGCTGGTTCGCCAAGCGATGATCTACGCCAATGTCATCGGCTGCGACCTGGGCCCGAAAATCACCCCCATCGGCAGTCTGGCCACGTTGCTCTGGCTGCATGTGCTGGAGCGCAAAGGCCTGCGCATCACCTGGGGTTACTACTTCAAGGTCGGCGTCGTGCTTACCCTCCCGGTGTTGCTGATTACCCTGTCGGCGCTAGCCCTGCGCCTCAGTCTTTGATGTCCGCCCACTGCGCAAGGAAAACCCCATGCGAGTCCTGTTTATGTGTACCGCCAACAGCTGCCGCAGCATCCTTTCAGAAGGCATGTTCAATCACCTGGCACCGCCGGGATTCGAAGCGGTGAGTGCTGGCAGCTTCCCCAAAGGCCAGGTACTACCGCGCAGCCTGACTACCTTGCAACAGGCCGTTATCTCGATTGACGGCCTGTACAGCAAAGGCAATGACGCCTTCGAAGGCAATCCGCCGAACATCGTCATTACCGTTTGCGACAAAGCCGCGGGTGAAACCTGTCCGGTGTATTTCGGGCCGGCGCTAAAGTCCCACTGGGGGTTAGAGGATCCCTCCGAAGTGACGGCTGACGAAGCGGTAATTGACGCTGCCTTTCGCGCCACCCTGGCGCACATCGAACGACGATGCCGGGCCTTTCTTGATCTACCGTTTACCCGTCTCAGCCGCGACGAACTGAAAACCGAGCTCGACCGCATCGGCGTGCTTTAAGGAGGATATATGTCCGAACATCTGCCCAACCTCGACTCCACCCTGTTCGATCATTCCGGGCCATTGCTGATCGAGGGGCACAAACCGCGCATCCTGCTTCTTTACGGCTCGACCCGAGAGCGCTCTTTCAGTCGCCTATTAGTCGAAGAGGCCGAACGCCTGCTCGAACACTTCGGTGCCGAAACGCGCATCTTCAACCCGTCCGGTCTGCCCCTGCCTGACGATGTGCCAGTCGACCATCCCAAAGTGCAGGAGCTGCGCGATCTGGTGTTATGGTCCGAAGGCCAGGTCTGGTGTTCGCCGGAGCGTCACGGCGCGATGTCGGCGGTGTTCAAGGCGCAGATCGACTGGATCCCCCTGGAGCTTGGCGCCGTAAGACCCACCCAGGGCAAGACACTGGCAGTGATGCAGGTGTGCGGCGGCTCGCAGTCGTTCAACGTGGTCAATCAACTGCGCGTGCTGGGTCGCTGGATGCGCATGTTCACCCTCCCCAATCAGTCTTCAGTTCCGAAGGCGTATATGGAATTCGATGAGGCCGGACGGATGAAAGCCTCTGCGTACTACGACCGCGTCGTCGATGTGATGGAAGAGCTTGTGAAGTTCACTGTGCTGCTGCGCGATCGGCAAGATTTTTTGGTAGATCGCTACTCGGAACGCAAAGAATCGGCTGAGCAACTGATGGCGCGTGTTAACCAGCGTTCAATTTGAGAAGGTGGCATGTCTTTTGAGTTAAAAAAAACGGAGCGATTCAGTTCGCACTGCCGCCTTTTTCTCTTTGGCGATGCTTGCTGCTTGAAACCCGTCTGCACGCGCTACGGTGCGGTGTGAATGTCGAAAATCGATGATCGAAACTCGTGGCTCCTGTACTGTCAACAGCGCGACTTTGGCAAAATGTTTGCCCGCTTTTACATGCGTCCCAAAACGGTTCTCAAGTGCATTGCCTTTAAATACAGGTGCGGATACCCATGACGAATGCCAGGCCGGCCATCAGACTCAGCACACTCAGGCAAATCGCCCCCTACCTGAGCATGCGCGGGGTGTCGCCGCTGGAGTTCTTTCGGCGTTTTGGTATTTCCCCCCATGTTTTTCAAAACCCTGAAGCCTGGGTACCGCGAGCGGACTGTTTTCATATTGCCAACAAAATGGCCGCTATCGCGCAGGATCCCTTCGGCGGGGGGATGATCGGGCACCTCACAGATGTGCGCTCAACCGGCATGTGGGGCGAGTTGATATTGGGCTCGACCAACCTCGCCCAGGCTTGTGCAGCAGCGGCAGTCCATACGGATTTGTTACATCAGGGAAGCGAAGTCAGAATTATCACCGAAGGCCGCACGACGAAACTGATCCAGCACTTTACCGGGCACCACGGGGCTGATCCCAAGCAGGTCATTTTCGGCACACTGGCGGTACTTCGAAAACTGCCGCTCATGTCCGGTGTGGCTGGTGCCATACGCGTGCATCTGAAAAACCCGAGAGAGCGCGGCGACGAGGCGCTGGAAGAATACCTGGGCCCGAACCTCGTCATGAACGCCGAGTACAACATGATCGAATTCGATCGTGAGTTGCTCGAGATTCCCCTGCAACCTGTAAAAGATGTCGCCTGGAAAATCACCCAGGCCTTGAAGTCGACCGCTGACACAGCTGACGTGCTCGCCCGGCAGATAGCGGATCAGGAACTCTCCAGGCTGACGACTATTTCAAGAAAGATCGGGTTGTCTGTTCGAACCTTGCAGCGTCGACTTGAACAGTGCGGCATCGACTTCGATGCTCTGCGTGACGAGACACGTCGCAGTGAAGCCCTTAAGTTGATTGCCACCGGCAGATACAGCGCGACTGAAGTTGCCTATATGGTCGGCTACAGCGATCCAGCGCACTTTACGCGGGCCTTCAAGCGCTGGACCGGGAGCCCGCCGTCGCGTTATCGCGCCCTGTTGAAACAAGACCTCTAAGCCCTCCCCCAAACATCCCCCACCTTTCCAAAGGCACCTTCGCGTGCCTGCTCACTTTGCTTTTGGCACCAAATGGCAAGTTTGGGTCAAGGCGTTCTTATACAGTCGAAAAATCAACGCCCACTTATAAAAGCAAGAGGTTTAAATGTCCCATTCATCCACGGCCTGCATCTTCGCAATAGCGCTGGCAGCGTTTGGAAGTGCCAACGCACAGTCGAACTCGGATGCGTCGATACCGGTGGGTGTAGATAATTTTGCCCGTGCAGAGTCAGACCTCTACTTGGGGAAAATGGTCGCGACTGGCAGTTTGGGCCGGTTTGTTCATACCCGCGAAGCGGTGCCCATCGACGCCCAGAATGTGGTCCGGATGAATCGGGATACGCTCTATTCGTCTGCGGTTTTCGATCTCGATGCAGGCCCCGTCACGATCATCTTGCCTGAGGCCGCCGGACGGTTCATGTCGACGGCGGTGATCAATGAAGATCACTACGTTCCTATCGTCACTTACGGCGCCGGCCGCCAGACCCTGACGAAAGAGGCAGTCGGTACACGTTATGTGTTTGTCGCTGTGCGCACGTTCTTCGATCCCACGGATCGCAAAGACCTTGAAAAGGTGCATGCGCTGCAAGACGCAATCACCGTCAGCCAGGCCAAGGTGGGGGAATTCGTGGTTCCGAAGTGGGACCAGGCCAGCCAGACAAAAGTGCGTGATGCCCTGGAGGTCTTGGGTTCGACTATTCCCGATTACAACCAGTCCTTTGGTCCCAAGGGCACGGTCAATCCCGTTCACCACCTTATCGGCACTGCCACAGGGTGGGGCGGCAACCCGGCCAAAGACGCCATTTACCTTGGCGGCGTGATGCCTGAGAACGATGGCAAGACCATTTACCGGCTCAACGTGGGGGATGTCCCCGTCAACGGTTTCTGGTCTGTCAGTGTTTACAACGCAGAGGGTTACTTCCAGAAAAACCCTTACGACGCTTATTCGTTGAACAACTTAACGGCCAAGAAAAATGATGACGACTCGATTGTCATCCAGTTCGGTGGCTGTGACGGAAAGATCCCTAACTGCCTGCCTACTCCGCCCGGCTGGAACTATACGGTCCGTCTTTATCAACCGAGTGACGCAATATTGAACGGCCAGTGGAGCTTCCCAAAACCGCAGCCCGTCGCCCTCTAAATCAGCCATTAACTAAAAGTTCTGACGTCTTGCACCAAAGGAAACAATCAATGACGACCATCGGTGGTTCAAACTTTTTCAAGCATCCAGCGCTGCTCATGACAGGGGCCACCCTCGCCCTCGCGATGGCACTGCCTGCACACGCCGACGACTCAGGCAGCGAGCCGTCTGTAACAGTCGGTGGCGGACTCGCCGTCGCCCCCTTGTATGAAGGCTCTTCACACTACGCCGCGTTCCCGTCACTAAAACTCAAGGCGGTTTTACCTACTGAAAGCTGGGGCAAGTTTACCGCCTCATTCCCGGACGGCCTGCGCTGGGACTTGCCAGGATTGTCCCCTTTCGGATTCGCCCTGTTGCTGGGTTACGACCAGGGTCGCAAGGAAAGAATCCACACACTGGGCGGTCGCGATGACTACCTGAGGGGAATGGGTAACCTGGACAGCACTGCACTTGTCGGGGCGGAAGCGTATTGGGTCCTGCCGGGCGGTCGTTTGTTTGTTCGTGGCCTGCAAGCTAGCCAGAGCCGTGATTACGGTGGCGAAAGCCTTGGGCGTACCGCGTTCCTGGAAGCCGGTTTCGCCACAACCTACGCGCTGTCTTCAACATTGACCCTGGATTCGACCCTTTACGGCACCTGGAGCAATGAGAAAGACATGATGGCGCGCTTCGGCGTCACCGCCCAACAAGCGGCGCGCACCGGCTTCGACGAATACCACCCCGGTGGCGGCATGCGGGACGTGACCTTGAAGCTGGGCCTCACGTGGCAATGGCAACCACAGTTGGCGCTGGAAGGCGGCATCAAGACCTACGCCCTGGTCTCCGACGCCCGCAACAGCCCACTGACGGGTGATAGCGTGGGTGCAGGCGCCTATCTGAATGCCCTTTACCGGTTTTGATAAGGGAACACTCGATGAAAACAGTACATAAGCAACTGGGGCTGGCGGGCCTGCTCTGGTCGGGGCTGGTGCTTGCCGACAATGCTGCCAACAAGGTCACGGACCCTCACTTCAAGCTGGCCCCAGGCTATCTATCTTCAGCAGACCTGCCCCTGGGCCTGGCGTTGCTGGGCGCCCCGCCAAAGCCCGACTCTGCGGCGCTGGCACGGGATGAGGAAGCACGGCGAGCAGCGCTGTCGCTACGGGGTACGGCCCGGGAGAAACTCGCTGCGGCGGATGCGGAGCTGTCATTCCCGGGCCCGGCCAACGCATTCTCCTGCGCGATGGGTACGCCGATCACCGAGAAAAATACACCGCATCTTTATACCTTGATGCAGCGCACCCTGTCGGATGCGGGCGGCTCCACCTATGCCGGGAAGAATGCCTACAACCGCACCCGACCATTCGTGGCACATAACGAAGGAACCTGCCGCAAAGACATGGAACCGCTGCTGCGCACGGATGGCTCCTGGCCTTCCGGCCACTCCGCAGCCGGTTGGGCCTGGGGGCTGTTGTTGGCCGAGATACAGCCTGCGCGTGCAACCGAGTTGATGACCCGCGGGTTGTCATTCGGCCAGAGCCGGGTCATCTGCGACGCTCACTGGCAGAGCGACGTCGATGCAGGCCGCATCATGGGCGCTGCGACGGTGGCGAGCCTGCACAGCAATCCGACGTTCCTGGCGGATATGGCGGCCGCCAAGGAAGAGGTCAAGGCCGCGCAAAAAGCCGGCTTGAAGCCTGCACAGGATTGTGCGGCCGAGGCCGTGGCGCTCTCACTGACCCAGCACTGATCGGGAAAACACCCTCATGTACAGTGACAACACCCGCTCGGCTTTGCGGCGCAAGCACGCACGTCTGGCACTACTGGCTGGCGCCTTCATCGCAGCCGGGCCCGCGATGGCAGCAGACAACGAAGACTGGACGTTCAACGGCGGACCTTACCTATGGGGCGCTGGCATTCGTGGACACGTGGGTCATGTCAGTACTGGCACCCAGTTCATCAAATCCGGTTTCTCCGACATCGCCAAGACGGTCGATATGTCGGTGATGCTGATGGGTGAGGCGCGTCGAGGCCCCTACAGCGTGCTCGCCGATCTGATGTACATCGACACCGACACCCGCAACCACCTGCCTGGGGGCGCCAAACTCGAGGTAGAAAGCAAGACAGCCTCCGGGTTCCTGGGTGGCGGCTACACAGTGCTGGGTGATGATAATCGTCGACTGGATGTCGCCGGTGGCGTGCGTGTCTGGTACAGCGGCACCACCCTCACCTTCCATGGCGGCCCCCTTGGTGGCTTGTCGGGCTCTGACAATGCGACATGGGCAGACGCGATGGCAGGCCTGCGCGGGCACTATGCCGTGAACGATCGATTCTGGTTGTCGTCCTGGGGGATGGCGGGCGCCGGGCAGTCCCGGGAAGACTGGGACCTGGCAGCGCTGGCAGGCTGGGAGTTCTTCCCCGGGTTTTCGGCGGTGGCCGGTTACCGGGCGATGGGGGTTAATTATCGTCATGACGGCTTTGTCTACGACATTGTCCAGAAGGGGCCGTTGCTGGGTATTAGCGGGCGATTCTGAGGCGCTCATCCTAAAGCTCCCACACAGCACAATCAGCTATCCGAGCAACCTCACACCTCTGCGTTGTGAGGTTTTCGCGTGCGCACAAAAAAGATTATTGATTCATTGTCAGGTGTTTTTTTTCAGCCTATCTTGATCAAAACCTATACAAAATATTTATCACGTATAGGTATTTGGCTATAGAGAAGAATTCGGTCATGGCTTCCTCTGTAATGCCGGGCGCCTTGGTTGATAGTCGACGACGCGGCAGGAATTCCTGCCGCTCTTGCAACGACGAAAAACCTGTACGCGGGCTGCCAGCCGTACAGGCCTCAGGTTCGAAACTTCACCTTCACCACCTGTGAACTTCAGGGAGTAAGGCAATGACCCGATTTCTGCTGTTATTGGCCCTGGCACTCAGCGTCGCGAGCTGCTCCAGTGTGGATGTCGCCCGTTATACGGATCAGCAACCGGCATTGGATCTGGAGCGTTTTTTCAGCCAGCCCGTCAAAGCCTGGGGGATGTTTCAGAAGCGCAGCGGTGAGGTTGCCAAGCGTTTCGAGGTCAACATCGCCAGCCGACGCGAGGGCAACAACCTGATTCTCGACGAGCGCTTCCTTTACAGCGACGGTACTCGCCAGCGCCGCGTCTGGGTCCTCACCCCTGAGGGCCAGGGGCGCTGGAGCGGTCGTGCGGATGATGTGGTGGGTGTCGCCAAGGGCCAAGTCTCTGGAAACACCTTGCACTGGCGTTATCGCCTGAACCTGCCAGTCGGTGACTCAACCTACGAAATGAGCATGGACGACTGGATGTACTTGATGGACGAGGACACGTTGATCAACCGCACCACTATGTCCAAGTTCGGGGTAGAGGTCGGCCAGGTGACGTTATTCTTCCGTCGCCAGGGCGCGGGAGCAAACCCATGAACCGGCCCTGGACCATGGCCTCCCTCGGGGACGGTTATCGCGCGCTGGTCATCGGCGCCAGTGGGGCCCTTGGCACGGCTTTTTGCGAACAGCTCAGACAGGATCCGCGCTGTGCCGGAGTTCGCGCCCTGGGGCGCCAGACCGTTCCCGAACTGGACCTTGAGCGCCCCGACACGATTGCCAGCGCCGCCACCGAACTGGCAGCCGAAGCGCCCTATCAACTGATCGTGCACGCTGCCGGCCTGCTCCATCGCGACCGGATCAAGCCGGAAAAAAGCTTCAGCGCGATCGAACAGGAGGCGCTGCAGGCCGTCTTTCAAGTGAATACGCTGGGCCCCGCGCTGGTGTTACGCCACTTTCTGCCGCTGCTCGAACCTCGGGGAGCGATGGCAATGCTTTCTGCAAAGGTCGGGAGCATTGGCGACAACCGTTTGGGCGGCTGGTATGCCTATCGCGCCTCCAAGGCGGCGCTGAACATGCTGATCAAGACCGCCGCCATTGAACTGGCCCGCACTCGCCCGCAGAGCCGTTTGCTCAGCCTGCACCCGGGCACGGTTGTGTCAGGGTTGTCGCAACCTTTCCGCGGAGCCTGCAACGCCCGTCCGGCAGAGGTTGCCGCAGCCCAATTACTGACCTTGATTGACCAGTTGACGCCGGCCGACAGCGGCCATTTCTTTGCCTACGATGGAGAACGCCTGCCCTGGTAGGCAAGGAGTGAAACATGAACCTGCAAACCCTAACCGAACGTGCGGCCAACAGCGAAATACGCGAGCTGGAGTTACTGTCAATCGAAGGTGGATTTTATCTGGCACGGGTCCGTCAGGATCTCGGCCAGTTCACCTTGCTGGATGATGCGGCCCAACCAATGCACCTGCGTTCGATCGCCCACCTGCGAGAATTGCTGCACGCCGTACCGGCATTTCCTTGCGTACTGGTGCAGCAATGCGTGCACGACGAAATGTGCGGCCGGGTTGCAGGGCCTGTCGAGGCGCTGCGCATTCCATTTTCGCTCACCATACCCTTGTGATTTGGACCACGCCGAGCATCACTGGATGAACGTTACCCGCCGGTTGTATAGTTTTCCATCCAGCGTTCAGCACGAACCATCAGCCCCCAAGGTTCCATTGGATAACTCTTCATGAATCGGCATACATCGTTGCCCGCTACGGACTGGGTTCTGCGTAACGCCGAACCCGGACGAATTGAACGAATCGAGGCATGGTTCGGGGGGCATGGCTATGACCCGCACCGTCATGACACCTACTCCATCGGGCGGACGATGTCGGGCGTACAGAGCTTTCACTACAAGGGCAGCATGCGCCACGGTATGCCGGGCAATACGCTGGTATTGCACCCGGACGAGTTGCATGACGGCATGGCCGGGACCGAGGCGGGCTTTCGCTACCGGATGGCTTATGTGGACCCTGCCCTGATTCAGCACGTATTGGGGGGCGAATCGCTGCCCTATGTGCCGGGTGGGCTGTCTGACGATGTACGCCTGTATAACGCCAGCCAGGCTTTCGTACAGGCAATGGACCACCCCCTCGACCCCCTTGAGGAACAGGACGCCCTCTTCGACCTCGCGATGGCGCTGCGCGCTGTCGCAGGCAAACCCCGGGGGCGCAACAAGCTCGACTACCAGGCGAGCCTGCGGGCCCGGGACTTCATCATGGCCAATCTTCACATGACCATCACGCTGGAGATGCTTGAGCATGCCAGTGGCCGGGAGCGGTGGAGCCTGTCGCGAGACTTCAGGGCGTTATTTGGCACCAGCCCCTATCGCTTTGTGACATTGCGCCGGCTTGACCGTTTTCGCGCACTGATCCTTGATCGGTTCACCCTCGTGGATGCCGCACTGGCGGCAGGCTTCCATGACCAAAGCCATATGACCCGGCATTTCACTGCCTGCTACGGCGTGCCGCCAATGCGCTGGCTGGAGCGCCTGGGAAGCGAGCGTCAACGTGCAGGATCGTACAAGCCGGGACCCGCGCCCGTTCGTTAGTGTGGTGGCTCCCGTTTGTAATGGAGAGTCAGTCATGCATCAAACCCGACAACCAGCCACACATGCCATCAACCTTGCCCAAAAAGCCTCCCTCATCGAGCAGCAGTGGAGCCCACGGGTAATCGCCGAGATGAACGAGTATCAGTTCAAGGAGGTGCGCATTGAAGGTGAGTTCATCTGGCATTCACATCCGGAAACCGATGAAGCCTTTTTGGTGATAGAAGGCACGCTGCGCATCGATCTACCCCACGGCAGCGTGTATGTCGCGCCGGGTGAACTTTATGTGGTTCCGCGAGGGGTCGAACACAGAACAGCTGCCGAAGGCGAAGCCCGGCTCATGATGATTGAACCGCGAGGGGTACTGAATACCGGCCATGAAGGGGGTGAGCGTACGGCCGACAACGACGTCTGGATCTAAGCAGGGGCAACGGTCCAGCGCGCGCTGGACCACACCCAATACTCTCAGTGCTCCGGCGCAACCATCCGAAAGCGTATGTCGATGTCATCGGAAACCAGGCTGTCGGACCACTCCCCCGCGCCGACCTTGAAGTCACTGCGCTTGAGCACCAACTCGGCGTCGAAAATGCCAATGGTTCGATCTGACTTCAGCAGCACCGGCACTGTCACTTCCCGGGTAACTCCCTTGAGTGTGAGGTTGCCCGTGATCTGGTAACGATTGTTTCCCATGTCCTTGATGCGGGTCGACTCAAAGATCGCCACGGGATAAGCCGTGGTATCGAACCAGGCAGGCTTTTGCAGCTCGGTGTTGGCGTCTTCGCTACCGGCGTCGATGCTGTCGAGGTCGATGGTCAGCCTGGCCCGGGCCGCCTCGGGGTGTGCGGTGTCGAATTCGAGAGTCCCGACAAACTTGCCAAAGGTGCCATAGACCCTCGATCCCATCTGGTTGAAGGTAAAACTCAGGGTGCTGGCCGCGGGATTTACGCTGCTGTATTCGGCGGCATCCGCGCCGGGGAAAAAACCGAGGGTCACAGTAACAGCCAGTGCGGCGGAACGAAGAGATCGAGGGCTCATTGCATTCTCCAGGACCGGCCCCTTATGGGTCGACGTGTGTAGCAGTAGATAAACTCAAGCAAAGAATCGCCGTTTATTCCAGCCCGCAGACGGTTTAGAGCCCACGCTTTGCCTGACGGCACACAAAAGCGACTGATGGCTCGCAAACACCTGTCATTGCCCAGCAGCGTGGTCTTTTAAACAAGAGGGAGGATTGTTAGCCGCGATTAAATGAAATGGTCTCCATGAAAGTCGAGCCAATGCATTAAATTCTGCCAGACAGTAATGCCTGCAATTAAACGTAAATCCCATCATGAACAGGACTAACGATTTAGTGAAATCAATTCATTGTCGCTCAATCAATCGCTCGGCTTAAAATACGTCTTAATGACAGGCACTCTACATTTTACTGAGAAAAAAACCAGAAAATAACAGTGGAAAACACTGAAGAATAATAAACACATTCAGGACTTATCTCAGACATCAGGATGGCAAATTGCAATGAACACCGCGTTCTCATTTACGATCAAGAGCCTTCGTTTCGACGAAGACTATCACCCCTCCGAAAATACGCGCATTACGACTAATTTTGCTAATTTGGCCAGAGGAAAGAGTCGCCAGGAGAATGTGCGCAACACGTTGAAGATGATCGACAACCGCTTCAATGCCTTGGCCCACTGGGACAACCCTAAAGGCGATCGCTACACGGTTGAACTCGACATTATTTCCGTCGAGATGAACATCGACAGTGAAAACAGCAGCACTGCCATCCCTTTGATTGAACTCCTGAAGACCTGCATCATTGATCGAAAAACCAATGAACGCGTTGACGGCATGGTCGGGAATAACTTCTCTTCGTACGTGCGTGACTACGACTTCAGCGTGGCGTTGCCGGGGCACAATGAGGGCCGGTCCGAATTCAGCACGCCTGAGCATTTTGGCGACCTCCACGGGAATCTGTTCAAGTGCTTCGTGAATTCAAGCACCTACACGGATAACTTCAAAAAATCACCCGTTATATGCCTGAGCGTCTCGAACACCAAAACCTACCATCGCACTGAAAACCAGCACCCCGTACTGGGCATTGAATACCAGCAGGATGAATATTCTTTAACGGATGAGTACTTCAAGAAAATGGGGTTGAAAGTCCGTTACTTCATGCCGGCCAACAGTGTGGCGCCTTTGGCTTTTTATTTCTCGGGCGACTTGCTGGGTGATTACACCAACCTTGAACTCATCAGCACCATCAGTACGATGGACACGTTCCAAAAGATCTACCGCCCTGAAATCTACAATGCGAATTCGGCCGCCGGGAAATCCTATCAGCCCAGCTTGAAGCACCAGGACTATTCACTGACTCGAATTGTTTACAACCGAGAAGAACGTAGCCAGCTGGCTGTTGAACAGGGCAAGTTTGTTGAAGAGCACTTTATCAAACCCTATCAGGCAGTACTTGAGCAGTGGTCGGCTAATTACTCTCTTTGACACCTAACATATTCAAGGTCTTCTAACATGAAAAAATTGCTACCCACTTCAACGGCTGGCAGCTTGCCTAAACCCGCCTGGCTTGCACAACCCGAGACACTGTGGTCTCCCTGGAAACTGCAAGATGAGGAGTTGGTCGAAGGCAAACAAGATGCCTTGCGACTGGCACTTCAGGAACAACAGCACGCGGGCATTGATATAGTCAGTGATGGTGAACAGACGCGCCAACACTTCGTCACCACCTTTATTGAGCACCTCAGCGGTGTTGATTTCGAGAAGCGTGAAACCGTCAGGATTCGTGATCGCTATGATGCGAGCGTACCGACGGTCGTGGGCGCGGTTGCTCGCCAAAAGCCGGTTTTTGTCGACGATGCCAAGTTCTTGCGACAGCAAACCAGTCAACCTATCAAATGGGCGCTGCCGGGCCCCATGACCATGATCGATACGCTTTATGACAATCACTACAAAAGTCGCGAAAAACTGGCTTGGGAATTCGCCAAGATCCTCAATGAAGAAGCCAGGGAATTGGAAGCGGCCGGTGTCGACATCATCCAGTTTGATGAACCTGCCTTTAACGTGTTCTTTGACGAGGTGAATGAATGGGGGGTGGCCACCCTGGAAAGAGCAATTGAAGGCCTTAAATGTGAAACGGCTGTGCACATTTGCTATGGCTATGGCATCAAGGCCAATACCGACTGGAAAAAAACCCTGGGGTCCGAGTGGCGCCAGTATGAGGAAGCCTTTCCCAAGCTGCAAAAATCCAGTATCGACATCATCTCGCTGGAGTGTCACAACTCTCATGTCCCCATGGACCTGATTGAACTCATTCGCGGTAAGAAAGTGATGGTCGGGGCCATTGATGTGGCCAGCCATATCATTGAAACACCCGAGGAAGTTGCCAACACGTTGCGCAAAGCACTTCAGTTCGTTGACGCCGACAAGCTCTATCCTTGCACCAACTGCGGCATGGCCCCCCTGCCTCGCCAGGTAGCAAGAGGCAAGCTGAACGCATTAAGTGCAGGGGCAGACATCGTTCGAAGAGAACTCTTGAACCAGCGCTGAGTTAAAGCCGCAAGTGGTGCACGGGAAGCGGACTGTCGGGCCCGCTTCCAGCACTGGCCACCGCTCAAGTCAGCCGACATTCACGGCTACTTCAGGCCTTTTCTCACGCTCGGGTTGCACCCCATTTTCAGGACTTGCCATGTCACTTCCCAACACGACTATCGAGCCATTGAGCTTTCGCGAAGCGCTCGGGCATTACGCATCCGGTATCACGGTGATTACGTCACAGCTGGATGGCGAGCCGATTGGCTTCACCTGCCAGTCGTTCTATAGCGTGTCGACGAGCCCGCCGCTGGTGTCATTCAGCGTCATGGCCAGTTCGGCCAGCTATCCAAAAATTCGGCAGGCTGGCCGATTCGTAGTCAATATCCTGTCGGGCGAGCAGGTCGGGATCTCCAACCAGTTCGCTCGCAAAGGCACGGACAAGTGGCACGCCGTCGAGTGGCAACAATCGCCGCTGGGTAATCCGATCATTGCCGGGAGCCTGCACTGGCTGGATTGTGAAATTCACGCCGAACATGCCGCCGGTGATCACCTGATCGTGATTGGCGAAGTGAAAGCGTTAAGCCTGCAAGCAACTCCAGTTACGCAGCCACTGCTGTATTTCAAAGGGCAATATTGCAACATCGCCACCCAGGGCGCTGTTTGAGGGGTTACCTGCGCTGCCCTTCGTTATCCCCCCATCCATCAAGGATCTTTCTGGCCGCGAGCGCAGGTACATCTGTGTGTTACTCCTTGGGCTGCCAGGCGGTTGAACCCGCCGCCGCCTTGAACTTGCTGCGGTTTTCAGCCGTTGCAGGCGGTTCAGAGTCGCCAAAAATAGCCTTGAGCCAATGCCCGTCGGTAGGGTTCGGGAAGATGATGAACTTGCGACCGAACTGCTCTTTATCTTCAGTCATCAGGTTCAGGCGTTGCTTGACGTCGGCAACGTAATACTTGCGCTTGAAGTCGTTGAGGTTGTCACCCAGCATCACGACCACGTCAAAATCTTTGGCGATCTCCAGCTGTCGGGGTTCTTTGTTGGAGCTGTCGCGATAAACCGTCAGGTGCTTATCGTCGGCAAAAGGCAGTTTGTTTTTACGGAGATTTTCCAGGGCATATTGAAAGGTATTTTCCCCTTGATCACGGCTCGTGACATAGAAAACCTCTACCCCCTTGGAGTGTGCGTAGTTCAGAAACTCCAAGGCTCCGGGTGTGGCTACAGGGCCATTGTCAGCAACCCATTTGTCCCACGCACCGTCATCAAAAAACTCTTTTCCCGAGTTGATCATGTAACCCCAGTAGCTGTTGCTGCCCAGAACGGTGTCATCGACATCGCTGATGACAGCCAAAGGGCGATCCCCCTTCTTGTGAGCCTGGAGTGCTCGATCGAGTTGCATCCTCGCTACATTGAAGCCTTGATAGTAAAGCGCTTCGAACTCGGCAGCCGTTTGCTTCCAGGCGACTGCGGCAGTCAATAGATTGGAAGGAGCAGCGCTGCTCTCTTCGGCAAAGGCTTGTGTTCCCTGAAGCATCAGAAGCGAGATGAGCAACGGTGTGGCTAGCGTTCGATTGGTTTTTATTTTCATTTTCTGGCCCGTACCACGAGGATTGAACAACTTGGACAAACACGCCAGGGAGTTCTACATCAGCCAAAGTTTCAGCTCAATGTGGGTGTCGCGTTTCTGGCTCAATGAGGCGTAATTCCCTCTTTTGCCACTGGGTCACGGGCCTTGAAGAGACGCCTGAGATTCACGTGCTTGATCCGTCCATGACTTATGTCAATAGCCAGCTTCCGACCTGATCCGGGCCATGCTCCTTTTTCCAGGCCTGAAGCATCTTGTGATTGCCCCCCTTGGTCTCGACGACTTGATGGGTGTGCGGGTTCAGGTAACGCTTGAGAACCCGGGGAGTGCGCGGGGCCTTGGTCGCACCCGCGCCGTTGTCGGTTGCACGAGCATCAACCGGTTCAAGCAAAGCCACGATCTGATGGAGGTTGACCCCGTACGCCTCCATCAATGTGCGCAACTTGTGTTCAAACTCGGCTTCTACCTGAAAGGACTTGTCGTTCTTGAGCGCCTCCAGGACCCGCTGTTGTTCAATGATCTGGCGTTCGAGGTCCCGGTATCTGGCAACTTTAGACATTGGCTTATGCTCTCTGGATAAATACGGTGACGTGACAGGTCAAGGGGGAAACTCCCCCTGGTCCCTGCTGTTTCAAGTAATGATTTTCGTCATCGACACCCGAAGTGTATGTGACAGTGACTCACGACACCTGACACCCCTGAAATCAATAACGCTTGCGCCCGCTTGAAACAGGCAAGTACAACTACCTGTATCAACAGACACAAAAAACAGTTAACACTCAACGGCCAAACAACAACCTCATCTCATAGAGTTACTCACCAGTCCCTCTATGAAGAACTCTATGTGTCCTCGCGGACTGTTTGAAATTGGCCAGGCATCGATCTTTTGAGCAATAGCCCTGAATGCCTTTGCGCTCTTGGAACGCGGAAAGTTTCGGTAAACGGCTCGTTGTATATGCGCAGCCTTGCGGACCTCCTGGTCGTACGGAATGGCCCCCACATACTGCAGCGTTACGCTTAAAAAGTTATCCGTAATCTTGACCAGCTTTGCGAACAGCCTTTGGCCGTCCATGGGATGGTGCTGCATATTGGCCAAGACCCGAAAACGGCTGATGCCATGGTCTCGATTAAGCAGCTTGATAAGCGCATACGCGTTGGTAATCGAGGTCGGCTCGTCACACACCACCAGCAAGACTTCCCGGGCAGCCCGAACGAAGCTGACTACCGATTCACCGATACCCGAAGCGGTATCAATCACCAGCACATCGAGCGTGTCAGCTATGTCGCTGAAGACCTGAATCAAGCCTGCGTACTGAGCTGCAGACAAATGCGCCAGGCTCTGATCACCTGACGCGGCATGGGCAATGAGCACCCCGCCAGGCCCTCGCATCAACACATCGGTCAACTCGCAGCGGCCCTCGATCAGATCGGCAAGGGTGTACCGCGGGTTAAGCCCCAGCAGAACACCTATATTCGACAATCCCAAGTCAGCTTCCAGCAATACAACCCGCTTGCCGAGTTCTGCCAGCGCCAATGAGAGGGCGGTTGCAGGAGCTGAGTGCAACACGGTTATTGAATTGAAGCCGGAGCATCATGCCGCATAGCCAAGGCTTCCTGCATCACCTCTCCCATGACTTCGATCGGGCATTTGAAATCGAAGCGCTTAC
>NZ_JCBCUZ010000012.1:0-122294 GCF_059862735.1 Pseudomonas sp. MF06569
ACGCAGATGTCGTAACGCCCGCTCCAGCGGCCTGCGGCGATCACATCCCAGGACGGTGTTTCCAGCTTGAGCTTGACCCCCAGGCGCTGCGCCACGGCCTTGGCGACGTCAACGTCAAAGCCGTCCAACTGGTTCTGATCGTTGAGAAAGGAGAATGGCGGATAGCTCTCCATCAGCACGCCCGTCATCTCCCCTTTTTGGGTTACGCGATCCAGGGTGGGGCCCGCAAAAGCCGTTGCACAGGTCGCGAGCAAAGCGAGGCCGAAAGGTAAGAGCGCCGTTGTTTTCAAAGACCAATACTCCAATCATTTCAAAGTCATTTGAATAGATTAAAACGTACTATAAATCTCATTTGTACTTGTTTTATGGAATAAAAACCTCGCTTCGAGCTATATCGAATGACACGGAAACCTCGCCAGACAGCCTGCTCGCTTCGACGCTGGTTTGAGCCGTTAACAGGGCTGGCGTTGAGCCCTCCCCTGGCTTGCCAGCGCGATACGTGTCACACGGATTTTATTTCCATGGCCCGGTGCTATTGCATAACCGCCAGAGTCCGGTAGAACCTTGGTGATCAGCGCAAGAACGTGCAGAGACTTGCCATCGATTTCGGCAATTGAAGGAAAAGCATCATGGATACGGAAAAACTCAAGACGTTGTTGAAACCCTGGCTCTCAGCAGAGACATGGCACAGCGGAGATCAAGTGGACGATCAACGCTTTCACCTGGCGTTAAAAAGCGCATTCGATGAATTTGGCGTACACATCAGTTCAGATGACTTTCAGCAGGCCATTGTGCTTTGCCTGCATGAGTACCGACCGAGGGACGTCACGTCATACGAAAACGATGTCGAAGAGTTCGCGCAACGCGGCGAAGACATCGCCAGCTATCTGACCGACCTCAAGCCACATTGATTCTCCCGCCGCTTCACTGCGCCTGTCGCTCCCGGCACATCGCCGGGAGGTCACACCTCCAATCGGCTATCAAGCGTACCGGCAAGGGACAACGCTTCATCGCCCAACGAGCTGCAAAAGGCGTCGACGAAGCTGGATGAGGGCCGATAATCAGGCTTGATCAACATTACGCGATAGGGAATGGACACGTTGATCGGCCGAATCACCACGCCTCTGCCCGACTCATCCACTGCCGTCAGCGGGTTGATAATCGCCACACCCAATTGCTGCCTGACCATGGCACAGACCGACGCCGCGCTGGTTGTTTCTATGACCGTATGCCGCTCGACCCCGGCCTGGCGAAAGTGCTCATCGAGGGTCTGACGATAGATGTCCTGGCCCGCGAGATTGATGAAGGCCACACCGTGAAAATCCTCCATGACCAGCAGCGGCCTGGCCGCCAACGGGTGGCCCTGGGGCAGTACGCAGACCATGTCGGCGCAAAAGAGCAATTCACCCCGGGTACCCCGGGGCACCTGTTCACCTTCTGTCAATCCGAGGTCGTAGCGCTGGGCGCTGAGTGAGTCTTCCAGCCAGGGGGACTCCTGGGCCGCAATGCTCATACCGATACCGGCATGGTGTTGCTGAAAGCGTTTACACACTTTGGGCAACAGGGTCTGGGAAAAAAGCGGAAGGCAGGTGATGCTCAACTGACCATGCTCGAAGCGACGGATCGAGTGTGCAACGCTGTTGATACGCTCCAGTCCGACATAAGCATGCTCGACCTCGTCGAACAGCATAACGGCCTGACCTGTAGGTATTAACCTGCCCCCCTGCCGCTCAAACAACTTGAGGCCAGTCATACTTTCAAGCCGTGCCAGCTCCCGGCTGACCGTTGGCTGGGAGGTAAACAGCAAGCGGGCTGCAGCGGTGACGCTCCCCGACTGCATGATGGCGCGGAAGACTTCGACATGACGCATAGAAATTCCCACGGCAACCTCAGCCAATGATTCAATGCCCATATCAAAACTGAATCGACCCACAAAGAATAGATATTTTATTGAATGGATCGCGATCGACATGATGGGCTCTCTCAAGACCTCATAGTGATGACCTCCATGCCCAACCTTCCCGTTTTCCAGCAATTGGCCGACATCGCACAACAGCACGGCACCCCGCTGTGGTGCTATGACGCCCAAACCATCAGGGCACGTATCGACCAACTGCAAGGCTTCGATGTGATTCGATATGCGCAAAAAGCCTGCTCCAACCTGCATATTCTGCGACTTATGCGCGAGCAGGGCGTGCGGGTGGATGCCGTATCACTGGGCGAAATAGAGCGGGCACTGCTCGCTGGATACAGCCCTGCCGGCGACCCCGCCGGGATTGTTTTTACCTGTGATCTGTTCGATGAAGCCACCTTGCGGCGCGTTGTCGAACTGAACGTTGAGGTCAACACCGGCTCGATTGATATGCTTCGCCAGCTGGGTGAAAAATCTGCAGGCCACCGGGTATGGCTGCGGATCAATCCGGGATTCGGACACGGGCACAGTCGCAAAACCAATACGGGAGGCAAAAACAGCAAGCATGGAATCTGGCATGACCAGGTGCAGGAGGCACTCGGTGTCATTCGCCACTACGGGCTGAAACTGGTGGGTTTGCACATGCACATCGGCTCTGGCGTGGATTACACCCACCTTGAGCAAGTGAGCAGCGCAATGGTCACGGCTGTAAAGACACTCGACCACGACATTGAGGCTTTCTCCATAGGCGGTGGACTTTCAACGCCCTGTCGCGCGCAAGAAGAGCCGGTGGATATCCAGCGCTATGCACTCACATGGCGCCAGGCCAAACAGAGCATCGAAGACTGGCTCGCCCATCCGATAAGGATGGAGATCGAGCCCGGCCGATTCCTGGTCGCTGAGTCAGGCTATTTGGTCACCGAGGTCCGGGCGGTAAAGCAGATAGACAGTCGACATTTCATTCTGGTGAATGCCGGCTTTAATGACCTGATGCGACCAGCCCTTTATGGCGCCTACCACCACATCACCTTGCTGGACTCCCAAGGCACCCCTATCAGTCGTCCACAACACCTCAGTGTCGTAGGAGGCCCCCTCTGCGAATCCGGTGATGTGTTTACCCAGGATGAACAGGGCATTACGGCACGCTTGCTACCTGAGGCACAGGTGGGAGACTTGCTGATCATCCACGATACAGGCGCATATGGCGCCTCCATGTCATCCAACTACAACAGCCGCACGTTGCTGGCGGAAGTGTTGATCGAGCAAGGGCAAACGACCTTGATTCGACGTGCACAACCATTGTCAGACTTGCTGGCCCTGGAGTTGGGACTTTGAAGCAGCTACACCGGTCAACGTCCTGCACGTGAATGCTGCATGATGACGACCCTGGAAGTGGGCTCACGTGTTGCGACACAGATGCCCGTCGGGGAGTATCAGATTCCGGCAACCAGAGAGACCGCCATGATCCGGCTAGCTGAAGCACACGATGAACCCAACATCCGGGACTGCGCCGAACAGGCTTACGCGCGCTATGTACCAGCGATTGGGCGCAAACCTGCGCCCATGGTTGCTGATTTTGCCGCGCAGATTGCAGCTGGCGCTGTCTACGTTGCGACGGATGAGCACTGCACCTTTCAAGGGTTCGTTGTGTTTCATGCCAGGGAGGAGCATATCCTTCTGGAGAATGTGGCCGTCCTGCCCAGCGCAACCGGACGCGGCGTGGGCAAATCGCTCATTGCCTTTTGTGAAAGCGCCGGCCGCGAGCGCGGCATGCAAACCGTGCAGCTTTATACCAATGTGATGATGGCCGACAATCTGCTGATCTACCCCAAGCTCGGGTATGTAAACGTTGGGCAACGCACTGAAGACGGATTCAAGCGCGTCTATTTCGAAAAGCTGCTCACGCTTCCAGACTCGATCTGACCTGTGCGCCAGCAAACGATCAGGATTCAAATAACTGTTTCGCGGGACTCTGACATTGGAATTAAGACAGCTGCGCTATTTCGTCAAAATCATCGAGCATGGCAGCCTCGGGCGGGCGGCACTGGAACTGGACGTTGGGGTGTCAGCCCTCAGCCAGCAGATCTCCAAGCTGGAAAGCGAGCTGTGCACCCGCCTTCTGAATCGCACCACCACTGGCGTGACGCCGACAAGCGCCGGCCTCGGGTTTTTTCACCACGCCCAACTGACACTGCGCCAAGCGCAAAACGCCATCATGGCCGCCCATCGCGGGCGAATGAGTGGCTACGTGAGCGTGGGCCTGCCGCCCACCACCGCAACCGTTCTTGCCCTGCCGTTGATCAACGCAATGCGTGCCCGGTATCCGGACATACAGCTACATCTGGTAGAAATGCTCTCCGGGCACCTGGCTGCCCAGCTCAACGCCAGACAAATCGACCTGGCCATTCTGTTCCAGCTCGAAGGCGGGAAACGCTGGAGCGTGACGCCCCTTCTGGACGAAAAGCTGTTCGTCATTGCCTCCCCCACTCTGCCCCAGGCTCCGTGTGGCGACAGCGTGCAGTTGGCAGACCTCGGTGGCTTGCCGCTGGTAATGCCCAGTGCACAGCACGGCTTGCGTTCAGGCTTGGTGAACGCGTTCGAGCGGCTCGGGCTAACACCCAATGTCATCATGGAAGTGGACGGTCTTGCGGTTCTGATGAACGCCGTCCGGGCCGGTCATGCTGCGACCATACAACCGGGCGCCGCCGCCGCATTGAAAGACGAGTCTGGACTCTCACTGGTCAGAATTTCCGACCCCCATGTGGGGCGACGCAACCTTCTGGCCACACTGGCTGAAGACGAATTGTCCCCTGCCGCGCTGGCAACCCGGTTGGTCATCGTCGACGTAGCGCGACAACTGGTGGTCGACAAACAGTGGCCAGGCGCAACGTGGATTGAGGAACAGGACCCTTGATTCCCCGTTCAACCTCGAGCTGAGCGGCATCGTGCACCGGTAAGTCTTTAGAAAAACTAAACACCCCGCGCCAAAAGCAGCCTTTCGGCCCTCCACCCTCGCCTCTATCGTGCCCCCAACTCGCAAGGAGCACCTCGTTCCCGCTTCCTTGCAAATCGAGGAGCGATAATGATCGATGTATTAATCGTGGGGGGTGGTAACGCAGCCTTGTGCGCCGCTCTGATGGCGCGAGAAGCTGGCGCCAGCGTGATGCTGCTGGAAGCCTCGGCGAAAATCTGGCGCGGGGGCAACTCCCAACACACCCGCAACCTGCGCTGCATGCACGACGAGCCTCAGGACGTGCTGATCGATGCCTATCCGGAAGAAGAGTACTGGCAAGATCTGTTGAAGGTCACCGGCGGCATTACGGATGAGAAACTCGCGCGCATCGCTATCCGTGCATCCTCCACCTGCCGTGACTGGATGCGCTCCCACGGCGTGCATTTTCAGCCCCCCCTGTCCGGCGCACTGCACGTGGCGCGGACCAATGCTTTTTTCATGGGTGGCGGCAAAGCATTGATCAATGCGTATTACCGCAGCGCCGAACGCCTCGGTGTAAAAATCCGCTACAACGCCCAAGTGACCGACATTGAGCTGGACGACGATAAATTCGTCGCGGCCCACATTGGCGCGCATGAAGTGGATGGCCAGCCTGTGGCGGCTGAACGTATTGAAGCCCGGGCCTGCGTGCTGGCCAGCGGCGGTTTCGAGTCCAACCGTGAGTGGCTCCGCGAAGCGTGGGGGCAGAACGAACGCGGTGAATGGCCGTCCGATAACTTCCTGATCCGCGGGACCCGATTCAATACCGGCATTGTGCTGCGGCGCATGCTTGATCTCGGCGCCGATGTCATCGGTGATCCGACCCAGGCCCACATGGTAGCAATTGATGCCCGCGCGCCCCTGTATGACGGCGGTATCTGCACACGCATCGACTGCGTTTCGCTGGGGGTGGTGGTCAATCGCGAGGGCGAACGCTTCTATGACGAGGGCGAGGATTTCTGGCCCAAGCGCTATGCGATCTGGGGGCGCCTGGTTGCCGGACAACCGGGTCAGCAGGCGTACTCCATCATCGATCAGCAAGCCATCGGGCGCTTCATGCCGCCCGTCTTCCCCGGAACCACGGCCAATACCCTGCAGGACCTGGCCCGCCAGCTGAAGCTGCCTCAGGAACAATTCGTCAAGACCGTCGAGGACTACAACAACGCCTGTCGCGTCGGCACTTTCGACCACACCGCGCTGGACGACTGTCACACCCAGGGGCTGACACCTGCCAAGACCCATTGGGCCCGGCCGCTGGTCAAACCCCCTTTTTATGCCTACCCGCTGAAACCGGGTGTCACGTTCACCTACCTGGGCCTTGCAACCGACCACACCGCCGCCGTGCATTTCAACGGCAAGGCGAGCCCCAACCTGTTCGTGGCCGGAGAAATGATGGCCGGCAATGTACTGGGCAAGGGATACACCGCCGGCATAGGCATGGCCATTGGCACTGCATTCGGCCGTATAGCCGGTGCACAAGCGGCTGCCTCGGTGGGCTTTGGCGCTTTATCTGCGAACACGGAGTCTCGACATGCAACTGTTTGATCCCACGGCGTCGGGCGGTCTGATCCCGATCCTGAACCTTGACGAAAGTGAAGTCCAGCGGCAGATGAGCATTTGTAATGCCTGTCGTTATTGCGAGGGCTTCTGCGCGGTTTTCCCGGCAATGACACGCCGTCTGGAGTTCACCCAGGCAGACATCCATTACCTGGCGAACCTGTGCCATAACTGCGGCGCATGTCTGCACGCCTGTCAGTACGCTGCCCCCCATGAATTCGAGGTCAATGTCCCGAAAGCCATGGCCAAGGTACGCCTTGATACCTACGCCGAATACGCGTGGCCACGCGCGATGGGCAAGTTGTATCAGCGCAACGGTCTGACGCTGGCACTGGCGTCGGGAGCGGGCCTGGCATTCTTTCTATGCCTGACCCTGATGATCATGGGCAACCTGTTCACCGCCATTCCTGGAGGTAACTTCTACGGGATTTTCCCGCACAACACCCTGGCGTTGATGTTTGGCGCGGTGTTCGGTTTTGCGGTACTTGCGCTGACCCTGGGTGTAAGGCGCTTCTGGCACAACATCTCACCACCCACTGCCTCCCTGCCGTTAAAAACCTCTGCGGCGCTGGAGGCGACGGCCAACGTTGCACAACTCAAATACCTGGACGGCGGCCATGGCCAAGGCTGCAACAACGCCGACGATAAATTCACCCTGTGGCGCCGGCGGTTTCACCACCTCACCTTCTACGGCTTCCTGTTGTGCTTCGCAGCAACCGGTGTCGCCACGCTTTATCACTATCTGCTGAAGTGGTCGGCGCCTTATCCGGTGTCCAGCCTGCCCGTGATGCTGGGCATTGCCGGCGGCATAGGCCTGCTGATCGGCCCCGCAGGCCTGCTTTGGTTGAACCTGCGCCGCAATCCGGCCCACGGCGACGTGAATCAAAAACCCATGGACCTGGGCTTCATCGCCCTGCTGTTTCTGGTCAGCGCAAGCGGCCTGGCGCTCCTGGCGTTGCGCGAAACCAGCGCACTGGGCTTGACGCTGGCTATCCATCTCGGACTGGTCATGGCGTTTTTCCTGACCATGCCCTACAGCAAGTTCGCCCATGGAATTTTCCGCAGCGCAGCACTGCTCAAACACGCCATCGAAAAGCGTCAACCCAACCCGATTAACGCCGGCAGCGACTGACGGTCAGGTCACTCATTCCAATAACAATAGTGAGCACAACGGTAGCCATGATGAAAACTACAACGACAACACCCCGCGCCAAGGGGTCCAAACTGGGCGCCATCTTGCGGGTCACCAGCGGCAACTTTCTCGAACAGTTCGACTTCTTCTTGTTCGGGTTTTATGCGACCTACATCTCCCGGACTTTCTTTCCCGCCACCAGCGAATTCGCCTCGCTCATGATGACTTTTGCCGTGTTCGGCTCCGGCTTCCTGATGCGTCCGCTGGGTGCGATTGTGCTGGGGGCTTACATCGACAAGGTTGGCCGGCGCAAAGGGCTCATCGTGACGTTGTCGATCATGGCAGCCGGTACCGTATTGATCGCCCTGGTGCCGGGCTATGCCAGCATTGGCATAGCGGCACCGATTCTGGTGCTGTTGGGCAGGCTGCTGCAGGGCTTCTCCGCCGGTGCGGAAATGGGTGGCGTTTCTGTGTACCTCGCGGAAATTGCCACACCCGGTCACACCGGTTTTTACACCAGTTGGCAATCCGCCAGTCAGCAAGTTGCAATCGTCGTCGCAGCTGCGTTGGGCTACACCATCAACGCCACCCTGCAAGCCGCTGAAATCGCCGACTGGGGCTGGCGTATTCCGTTCTTCATTGGCTGCGTGATCATCCCGTTCATTTTCATTATTCGCCGCTCACTGGAAGAAACCGAAGCCTTCACGGCACGCCACCATCGTCCAACGACCCGCGAGGTTTTTCGCTCGATGCGTGACAACTGGCGCACCGTGCTGGCAGGCGGTTTGCTGGCGTCCATGACCACAACCACGTTCTACCTGATCACGGTTTACACCCCTACGTTTGGCAGAACCGTACTGAACCTGAGCACCACTGACAGCCTGGTGGTGACTCTGCTGGTCGGCATCAGCAACTTCTTCTGGCTGCCTATCGGTGGCGCACTGTCTGACCGTATCGGTCGTCGGCCTCTGTTGCTGGCGATTTCCTTACTGTGCATCTTCACCGCCTACCCGGCCATGCACTGGCTGGCAGAAGCCGCCAGCTTCGAACGACTGCTTGCCGTTCTGCTGTACTTCTCATTCTTCTTCGGTATTTACAACGGCGCCATGGTCGCGGCACTGACCGAAGTGATGCCGCAAAATGTGCGTGTGGTGGGGTTCTCCCTGGCCTTCAGTCTGGCGACTGCGGTATTTGGCGGCTTCACCCCGGCAATCTCGACCCTGCTTGTCCAGGCCACCGGGGATAAAGCTTCGCCTGCGTACTGGCTGATGTTCGCGGCAGTGTGCGGATTTACCGCGACAACGATTCTGTATCGTCGGCAAAAAACCCTAGCGGTCAGCGCCGTATAACAGAGGCTCGCTACGTGTCACTCAGTCACGGCGTGAGTTGGGTCTGAGTGACACAAGGTCAGTTAGCGCTTTTCGTTGCGGGCAGGCGCTTCTCCATCGGCTGATAGACCAGCCCGGCGAACTCCCCCACGTCCCCTGCGAGGCTGAATCCGTAGCTTTCGTAGGCAGTTACCGAAGACAGCGATGCTCTGACGGTTACGGCTTCACCTCTGGCCTGCTCCAGTGCCGCGCTCATCAGGCGCATGCCGATGCCCCGACGCTGCCATCCCGGGGCGACAAACAGCATCGCCACGTGGCGTCCTTCCTTCAGCTCGATCAGCCCCGCTAACGCTCCATCAGCGACACAGACAAGCATCAGGTTGTCGCCCTCCATGCGGTCGGAAAACGCCTGCACTGCGGCCACTCTGGCGAAGGTTTCAACACCCTGTGCCGACAACGAAGGCGCAACCGCCAACATGAACGCCTCCAGGCACAGGGCGCTGACGCGAGGCAGGTCATCGTGGGTCAGTTTGCGTATCTGCATAGCTGCTCATCCGGGGCAGTATCAACCTTGCTCTTGGGTTAACCCGCCAGCTCCAACGCTGAAAAAAGGCTTACATATTCCAGTGACAGTTTATGCCGCGGCGCCAGATGAATCATAGGCACGGAGGCTTCATGGGATTCACGCATTTTGATGGTGCTGCTCAAGTAATTGGGCAACACAGGCATGCCCTCGGCGATCAATTCGTCAATAAGCATCCGGTGCAAGCTGGCGCGCCCTACGAACTGGTTGACCACCACGCCCTCGACGACCAGCGACTCATTGTGGTCCGCTTGAAGCTCGGCCACTTGAGCGATGACGCTGTAGAGCGCCTGCCGGGAAAACTTGTCGCAATCGAAAGGAATCAACACCCGGTCGGCGGCGATCAGCGCACTGTATGAATAGAAATTGAGGGTCGGCGGCGTATCGATATAAATACGCTCGTAATCCTGGGAAAGCTCCACCAACAAGCGGCGCAGTTTGTTGACCTTGAATTTCGACTCCAGTTTTGACTGGAGTTCAGCAAGCTCACTGTTCGCGGTGACCAGATGCAGGTTGTCATAGTGCGTTTCAGTGATGGCGACTCGATTCTTTTTGCTGGCCGGGCCGCTGGAGAGGGTTTGCTTGAAAAAATCAGCGATCCCCATAGGGATATCATCACCTGCCAGCCCCGTCAGATACTGGGTGGCGTTAGCCTGATGATCGAGATCCACCAGAAGTGTGCGATAGCCTTCAGCAGCACTCACAGCGGCTAGATTGCAGGCAATGCTGGATTTCCCAACGCCCCCTTTCAGATTGAATACAGCTCGGCGCATGAGACAGATACCTTGAGAAAATCCTCCCCTGATAATAAGAATGAAATATTTCAGTAATGTTTCTACGCGACAAAATGTTTCAAGTATAAGACAGGCATCGCTCCGACTTCTTAGCTCGGGGTTCGGCTTTCTGGTTTGTGTTTTTGAACTTTTTCAGGAGTGCTATACCTAATCGCTCGCTCAATATTTTTATCAACGTCATGGAGACACTCGCTAATGCTTACTGCAAAACTGCTGCGTCACACCTGTGCCCTAGCGCTGTTCAGCGCACCACTGGCAGTGATGGCCGCCCCAAGCACCGACCCTCTCTTCACCATCGGTTTACTGGGTTCCTACAGCACGTTCGAGTTCGAAGGCGGTAGCAAGTCCGACAAGGAACATTTGGCCCAGGGTGGCGTGTTCGCCAACTATGGCAACAAGATGACCGCCGAATCCGGCTTCATTTACCAGCTCGGTGGTGAAGTCAAATACAGCAAGAAAAATGACGACAAGCTCAAGGAAGCCCAGGCCGATCTCGACCTTGGCTGGCGCGCCGCGCTGGATGCGCGCAACTTCGTCGACGTGATTGTCGGCGGCGGTTACAACTGGACCCGTTTCGAGCCCGAAATCAACAATCTCGACACAAAGCTGACCCTTAAATCGCCATTTGCCAAGGTTGCACTGGGTTACAACCACCAGTTCGACACCTCGACCCTGCGCGCAGAAGTGGGTGTCCACCGCTCGATCGATGGCCGCGCACGCCTGAAAGTCGACGACTTCGGCAGCGACAGCGTCGACATGAAAGACCGTACCAACCCGTACGCAGAAGTGTCGCTGCTGATGAACCAGAACGGTGACATGCCGATCAACGCGGGCGTGTACTACACCCGTACCGAGTACAAGATCGACGAAGATTCGCCGGTTGCCGACAACACCAAACTCAAGCGTGACGAGTTCGGCGTGAAGGTCGGTCTGGCGTTCTGATCCAACCCGGCAGGCCCCGTCGCTGACGGGGCCTGCACCAGCCGCAGCGCCCTCGCCGCTGTGTGCGTGACACCTTTTCAGACCGAGCATTCTTCTGGGTCAATGCGCCCAAAGACCTAACAGCATTCGCCTCGACCGACATAAGTAAGGATCACTATGTTCCGTAACGGTCAGATCATCACCTTCCCGGCCCTGGTCGCAACGGTATTGTTGCTTACCGGTTGCCCGCCTTCAGCCGAGTTCACGCAGTGGCAACGCACTTCTACTTCCGTAGACGGTGTTAAAGCGGCCATGGCAGAGTGTGGGAACCCTGTAGAACGCTCATTGGACCGTTTACCGACAAACGAACGGGTGCTTCAATTCCAGTGCATGCAACGCCTGGGTTTTACGCGCAAAGACGGGTTTGAATTTTGTGACGTCATGAACAATGTTCCAGCCTGCGTAGAAGAAAGAAATGGTCATCCACTTGGCTTGTCCCAACTTGAAGCATTGCCGTTCGAAGCCGATGAAGGCTTCTATCCTATAAAACCCGATTCTGGCCGGTATGAATATATGCAAGTCTCCTGGCGAAAAGCCGGCGCGTCACTCCACTTCTCGATGCAACATGCCAATAACCAGGAAGCACTACCCGTCATGTACGCCTGCGGATATCCGAAACCACTCGGGTCGAACCTTGAAGTTGCCAGCATCGGACGCACTGCCAAAGTGCAACGCTGCATGATTGATCACGGATTCGAACCGAAGGACAAAATGATGCTGGTGTGTCGGCCATACCCCACAGTGACTGGTTGTAAAGGCAGCGTTGAGAACAGTGGCTGATTTTATGATGCCTTCTATCCCGCCCCTTCTGGCTTGATCCGGATTATCCATTGGCGCGCTCAGCACCGGTGTCAGATTCAGTTGTTGCCATGGAATCGACATATGCGTCCCTTACGAACAGGCCCGCACAAGGCGGGCCCGGGGGCATCACGTGATGATTTTCAAACAGGCATTCAAACGCTGGGTTTTAGAAAAAACTCACTGTCGAAGGCTTCAACAACAGGTATCGCAACACGCAATCGACGGTGGCCCTCTTCGCTAAGTGAAACCAGGTTTGCGCGCTGGTCGTGCGGGTTTGTTTGCTTCTCAATAAGCCCGTCCTTTTCCAGACGAGAAATGATTTGCGAAATATGCATGCGATCCATGCCGGTAAAACTGGCAATGCCATGTTGAGTAATCGGCTCGCCCTCTCTTGTCAGCCAGCCACTTACAGCCAGGATGGCGAACTGTGGCTGGGTAAGACCCAAAGGTTTCAAGCGAGCGTTGAGTTGACGCTGCCAGTCTAAAAAGTCACGCCAAAGCCGAAATCCAGGGCTGTCGTTTGGTCCTGCAAAGACGGAACCACCCCAGCGCCCCTCGACACCATCCTGATTAGCACTCACGGGAAACGTACCTGCGCTTCACAAGACTTCTTGAGCCCCTGCATTGTGTTGGGCATCGATGCCTGGATTGATCTACCGACCAGGTATCGAAACAGAAAACTCAGCGGCCCGCAGAATTCAACCCAGTGGGTTGCGACAGTGCCCCCCTCCACTTCGGTAAGCAGGTGTCCGAATTCCATGCGGCATAAAGGCATACGGCTTTGCACCGAAAACGACTTGCCCTCGGTCATTTCGACAATCTGAATGTTGGCCTTGGGCCCCACCCTTGGCTTAAGCCAGCCTTTGGCGCCCAACTCAAGACCGCCGGGCAAGCTTGCATTGCTCACCTCTGGGTCCCAATCGGCCCAGCCCGCCGCATCTTTATACAAACGGAACACTTGCGCGGGGGTCGATCTAATCTCAATAGACTCTTTGATTTCCATGGCCTTTGCCTTGTGTCAGTCACATTAAAATAATTGTAAATGCATTTACAATTAAACACCATAGGCCCTGATCTGGCATAGAGAACACTGTCGAAATTCTCAAAATTCAGTACCCAAAGCTGGACTGCATGCTCATCGCTGACCCGAGTACGATCAGCACACCCTTGCGGTACGGATAAGGCTCGACCAAAGAACAATGGGTCACGCGGACACGAAGATGACCATTCACCTATAACAAGCCATTGAAGCATTTCTCCCGGCCCGACTATTCAAAAACAACGTCTTCTC
The DNA here is from genome assembly GCF_059862735.1 of Pseudomonas sp. MF06569. Taxonomy (NCBI): domain Bacteria; kingdom Pseudomonadati; phylum Pseudomonadota; class Gammaproteobacteria; order Pseudomonadales; family Pseudomonadaceae; genus Pseudomonas; species Pseudomonas sp. MF06569. Next base: position 13,372 of record NZ_JCBCUZ010000012.1, read on the forward strand.
CATGCAAAAGCTTATTCATCAGCTTTGACAGTAGTTTCATAAATACCAGTCAACACAAAGATATAGGATTATTCTTCAAGCTCACACTAGAGTGGCTTATCCAAATATCGCATAAATAGAAACTTGCAAGCCTTTATCGATGATCTACACTGAGCGCTCACCTTACCTCCAGCCAAGTCGACCATCCCTGTATCAAAAAACCAGGACACTAGAGCATCACAACGGAGATACATCAACATGGAAGTTTATGGCGAATTTATATTCAATCAAAACCAAGATACTGAGCTTGAGCGATTGAATCATATAACAACTGCATTTGACCCTATTACAAAAGAACACATATCCAACCTCAACCTTCCTTTCAATTCAAGATGTCTAGATATCGGCTCAGGCACAGGAAGCATCGCTTCATGGCTCTCAGTCTGTTCCCAGCAAAGAAATTTCGAGGTACTTGCATTAGATCGAGACGGACAATTCTTACCAAAGCAAGCTTCGCACCCTAAAAATCTTACGACTCTGAAATCAGATATATCCACGACCACCTCACTAGGTGGATTTGATTTAATTCACGCACGCCTCGTCCTAATCCACCTTCGCGACCGATCAGAAGTATTAGAAAAACTTGTATCATGGTTAAAACCTGGCGGATGGATCATCCTGTCTGAGTTTATTGACCACAGCACGATGAAACCACTACCGTCAGCCTATAGCAAAACCATGCAAACCATGTGGGAGGTTTTATATAAAACCATAGGCACAGACCGTAATTGGGGCAATACACTATCAAATAAATTCAACACCCTTGGCTTGAAACAGCTTGGTAGTTCATTACATTACCCACCACTAAATAATGGATCGCCCATTTCAGCCTTTTGGTGCCTAACCTGGATGCAGATGAAACAACACTTACTGTCTACAGGCGCTCTAAATATGGCTACCTATACGGAAGCTATAAACAACCTCAGCGCAGGCGAGGTTGTGGATTTACCCCCAGGATTGATCACATGTTGGGGGCAGCGGTGATACTGGCGACTCAGACAGAGCGATTCAGGAATTGCGAATACAGGCGGCTTACTCATTTCAAAATGCTCCCATAGAGTTGGCCCGGCCGGTGATTCGAATTAGTCCGCACCCCGGTACTTGGAACCCTCGCCGGGCACGGTACTGCGGTCTCACTTCAGAGAGAAATCACTTGTTCAGCCGTTCGGCCAGTCGAGTCATCAGATCCATGCGTTCATGCAAAATCGCCACGATCAAAGCAGGGGCACCTTCACGTGGCAGGGCAAAAGCATAATGGTGTTCGCAGTGCGCCATCAGCAACTTCGGGTAGAGGTCGCTCAAGTCCCTGTACGCGCCTTGATGGGCGGCAAGACGAGCAATGCCGCGTTCAAGTCTGCCGATATAAACGCGCACCTGCTGGTCACTCCACTGCTGGCGCGTGTAGCGGATGATCTCGCGCAAGTCGGCTTCAGCTTCAAGCGTAAGAACGTAAGCGCCGGTCAAACCCGGTTTTCTCCGGACAGCTCTTCGTCAAGGATGTCACCAATGCTCCTGCCTGAAACCTTGCCCGCCAAGCCATCATTGATACGGGCGGTCAGTACGCCTTTGAGCTCTTGCCAAGCCGGATCATTGTCAACATTGCCCGGAAACAAACGCTCGATGGCGTATTGCTTGATCGTCTTGCCCTGCAAGGCGGCCAACGCTTTCAAGCTCTGATGCTGCTGCTCGGATATGTCTATGGTCAGGCGGCTCATGTGGCAACTCCATGGGTGATCTACACCCTCATATTGGCACAAATGTGGGAATGTGGGCTTTCTACTGGACGATCGGGTTTTTGCCCGATTAACACTGGCAGTGTTGGCCGCGTGACTATATAGGCAGCAGAATTGCTGATGGGCCACGCGAACGCGAAGAAGACCAAACACTATCAGGATGGGCACACAGAGAAAGGTATCGAGTACCTGGAGGTGGAAGCTGATCTGGCGTTCTGAGGTGGGGGTTTGCAAATAGCAGACAACAAAAAAGGGCCCACCTTTCGGTGAGCCCTTCTAGACCGCCCAGCAGAGCGGATTTTGTTTGGTAGGCGCGATTGGACTCGAACCAACGACCCCCACCATGTCAAGGTGGTGCTCTAACCAACTGAGCTACGTGCCTGCTGTGGGGTCGCATTCTATAGATTTGCGGAGGGGTGTCAACACCTTTTTTGCAGCTAACCCTATGAATAGTCGAATTTTTTATTTTTCCCGCAAAAAAGCTCATTCGCCAGTGGCTGGCGGGGGGATTTCAACTCAGGTAGCATCGGTTTCACTCGTAAAAAATATAAAACAGAGGCTGCAGAATGTCGAACACTCACTATCCCCAGTCCTACTATGCGGCTTCAGCTAATCCGACTCCTGAGCGCCCTGCCCTGCAGGGCGAGGTTGAGGTGGACGTCTGTGTAATCGGCGCCGGCTACACCGGGCTGTCGAGTGCGCTGTTTTTGCTGGAGGCCGGTTTCTCGGTCGCCGTGCTGGAGGCCGCGAAGGTGGGGTTCGGTGCCTCGGGGCGCAATGGCGGCCAGATCGTTAACAGCTACAGCCGCGATATCGATGTGATCGAGCGCACGGTGGGAGCCAAGCAGGCACAACTGCTGGGGAATATGGCCTTCGAAGGCGGCAAGATTATTAGCGAACGCGTGGCCAAGTATCAGATCCAGTGCGATTTGAAAGACGGCGGTGTGTTTGCTGCGATTACTGGCAAGCAGATGGGTCATCTGGAAGCTCAAAAGAAGCTCTGGGAACGCTATGGCAATACGTCCCTGGAACTGCTGGATCAGCGCCGGATTCGTGAAGTGGTTGCCTGCGACCAGTATCAGGGCGGGCTGCTGGACATGAGCGGCGGGCATATCCACCCGCTCAACCTGGCGCTGGGTGAAGCGGCCGCGGTCGAGTCCCTGGGCGGCAAGATTTACGAGCAGTCACCAGCGATTCGCATAGAGCGCGGCGCCAATCCTGTGGTGCATACGCCCCAGGGCAAGGTCCGGGCCAAGTTCATCATCGTTGCGGGCAATGCCTACCTGGGCAATCTGGTGCCCGAACTGGCGTCAAAATCCATGCCCTGCGGTACGCAGGTGATCACGACCGAGCCGCTGAGCGAAGAGCTGGCAAAAACGCTGCTGCCCCAGGACTACTGCGTCGAAGACTGCAATTACCTGCTCGACTACTATCGCCTGTCCGGTGACAAGCGCCTGATCTTTGGTGGTGGCGTGGTGTATGGCGCGCGGGACCCCGCCAATATCGAGGCGATTATCCGGCCAAAAATGCTCAAGGCCTTCCCGCAACTCAAGGACGTGAAGATTGATTACGCCTGGACGGGTAACTTCCTGCTGACGCTGTCGCGCCTGCCTCAGGTCGGCCGCATCGGTGACAACATTTATTACTCGCAAGGTTGCAGTGGCCACGGAGTGACGTATACCCACCTGGCCGGCAAGGTACTGGCCGAAGCCCTGCGCGGCCAGGCCGAGCGCTTTGACGCCTTTGCCGACTTGCCTCACTACCCGTTCCCTGGCGGGCAACTGCTGCGTACGCCGCTGACCGCCTTGGGTGCGTGGTACTACAGCCTGCGGGACAAGTTCGGCTTCTAACTAGTTGTGCGACCCCAGAGTCTTGATGGCCGTGGCCCCTGCCTGCTCCTGACCGGAGCGGGACAGGTCATTGGCCACTTTCAACCAGCGCGCCTTGTCTACATTGGCTGGCAATTGTGTCGGCGACAGGATCAACACTGCCCAGCCCCCGGCATCCTTCCAGGCTGACTCGAATGCCTTGAAGTCCATCACGCGTCGACGCTCCATGCCTGCCCGCAACAACACCGTACCCTTGGCGCGGTTGTAACCCACCAGCATCGCGTAGCGCGGCTCTGACCAGAGCATTCCGTCGCTGAAGCGCACCATGACCGGATAACCGGCTGCTACTTGGGCCAATAACGCCGACAGGGATGTATCCAGCGGGTACACCATCAACCCGTAGCCAGCGGCCAGTTGTTCTATGTTGCCTTGCAACGACGCCTCGCCGCCCGGCAGTTTCAGCGGCTTGACCAAAAGGCCCGGGGTGATTCTGATCCGTTGCTCACCGAGCATCCCGGCCAGTGTCTGCGGAGCGCCTTGATTGGCGTTACCGCGAAAAAAGGGAACGCCATTGAGCTCGACGCGTTCCGGCAAACGCCGAAACTCGGGCGACTCGACACTGGCACACCCCGCCATCGCCAACACAAACAACGCTGCCAGCCACATTCGTGCTGATCTCAATCCAGTCACAGCCTGCATATTCCCTCGCCTTGAATGAACGCCAGACCGCAAGGCCTGCCATGGCCGTCGATCATAGGGCGCCAATTAGGCAAGGTATAGCCTTAAGCCACAGCCCAATCGACGTGATAGAGCAAATCGGTTAGTCCAGCACGACCTTCGGTCAATAGACTGCAACACTGCACAGACTAGACTGTCCCTTGCTTAGTGTGTGTTTGAGCCCGTAGGGGACAAAGGAGGCACTGATGAGCCCGATAATCACTATTTTCCTGCTGATCACAGGCTGGCTGGCCGTTGCCGGCGCCATGCTATGGGGCCTGATGCGCATCAGCCGCCATCACCATCCGCAGGTGCAAGCCAAACCGCAAGACACCCCTGAAAAACCGGTAACTGGCGCAGCAAGCGCACATTGACTCCACAAAAAAGCCGCCCACCCCATACAGGGTGGACGGCTTTTTAACAGCAATGTGCGTTTACTTCACCAGGGCTGCCTGACGTTTTTCCCGTACCCGCCGCGCCAGAATGTTAAGTGTCTCAACAGTGGCCGAGAACGCCATCGCCGCATACACGTAACCCTTGGGCACATGAGCACCGAAGCCTTCGGCGATCAGGGTCATGCCGATCATGATAAGGAAGGCCAGCGCCAGCATTACCACAGTCGGGTTGTCATTGATGAACTTGGCCAGGGGCTCCGAAGCCAGCAACATCACCATCACCGCCACCACCACTGCAATCACCATGATCGGCAAGTGCTCGGTCATGCCGACCGCGGTAATGATGCTGTCGATGGAGAACACCAGGTCCAGCATCAAAATCTGACCGATAGCCGCGGCAAAACCCAAGGTCACTTTCGATGACACGCTCTCGGTTTTTTCTTCCTCCTGCGGGGTCATGCTGTGATGGATTTCGCTGGTGGCTTTCCACACCAGGAACAGACCACCGGCAATCAGGATCATGTCCTTCCACGAGAAGGCCTTGCCCAACACTTCAAACACCGGCGTAGTCAGTTGAACGATGTAGGCAATGGTACCCAGCAAGCCCAGACGCAAAATCAGCGCCATGCCGATACCGATACGACGGGCCTTGGTGCGGTACTGCTCAGGCAGTTTGTTGGTCAAAATCGAGATAAAGATCAGGTTATCGATGCCCAGCACGATTTCCATCACGATCAACGTGGCTAAAGCGACCCAGGCTGCGGGGCTGGCAGCCAGTTGTAAAAGATATTCCATATGTGTGCTCGGACTCTGCAGTAAGACTGGTTAGATAGCTTTGGACGATTTTTCGTTTTCTTGCTCAGGCTTTTCTTTTTCAATCAGTCCACCCGTGGCATCGCTGAGCGCTTGCTCAGCAGCCTTGTGGGTGTCATCAATGGCCTGCTTGGCGGATTCAGCCGTTTTGCTCAACATCTGTTGCGCCGCTTTTTCTGCCTGATCGCAACCGGTCATGAGCAACAAGCCTGCCGACAACAGTAGTGCAACACCTGATTGTTTAATGTTCATGATCATTTTCCTCTCTAAATCGGCGGCCACCTGGGTGGCTTGCGCATGACGCGGGATTCTAGAGGGTCGAACACTTCAGGAAAATTCGTATTTATAAGCGCTATACTTCGATTTTTACGAAGTGTTGCAGCGCAGATGCTAAATTACCGTCAACTCCATTACTTTTGGGTCGTCGCCAAAACCGGCAGCATTGTTCGCGCCTGCGAGCAACTGAACCTCACCCCGCAGACCATCAGCGGGCAAATCAGCCTGCTGGAGGACACCTATGGCCTGCCCTTGTTTCGACGGGTCGGGCGCCAACTGGAGCTGACAGAGACCGGGCGACAGGTATTGCCCTATGCAGAACAGATCTTTCAGCTCGGCAGCGAACTGGAAAGCATGCTGCGCATGGCCCCCAAGGAGCAGCAGATTCTGTTTCGGGTAGGCGTGGCCGATGTGGTGCCCAAATCGATCGTGTATCGCCTGATCGCGCCGACCATGGAACTGGATGAGCCGATCCGTATCACCTGCCGCGAAGACAAACTTGATCGGCTGCTGGCAGACCTGGCCATTCAACGCCTCGATCTGGTTATTTCAGACAGCCCGATGCCCTCCCACCTGGACATCAAGGGTTTTAGCCAGAAACTGGGGGAATGCGGTATCAGCTTCTTTGCCACCCCGGCCCTTGCCAGAGATTACTCCGAGAACTTTCCCCATTGCCTGCAAGGCGCTCCGCTGCTGATTCCAGGACCCGAAACCGTGTTGCGAAGCCGCTTGTTGCGCTGGCTGGCCGAGCAGCAGATACGGCCGCGGATTGTCGGTGAATTCGATGACAGCGCGTTGATGCAGGCCTTTGGCCAGTCCGGAATTGGCGTATTTATTGCGCCGAGCGTGATTGCCCAGGAGGTGATACGCCAGTTTGACGTTGAGTTGATCGGCCACACCGAAGCCGTGACCGAATCGTTTTACGCCATCACCGTCGAGCGAAAAATCCGCCACCCCGGCATCGTGGCAATTACCGAGGGGGCCCGACGCGAATTGTTTACCCCGCGCTAGCGCACACGGGGCGCACCTTGGCGGTCATCAGCAACATGGCCAGCAGAATCGAGATCAAGATAAACCCGGCAGCCGCATACCCCAGGCTGCCCAGGCCATAGTTATCGATGACCCGCCCACCTACCATCGCGCCCAGGCCGATCCCCAGATTGGCCCCCGCAATATTCAACGACGCGGCAAATGCCGGCGCATGGGGTGCAACTTTCATCAGGCGCACATGGCTGACCAAGAACATGGCCGCCTGCGTCACACCCCAGATACCCATCGCCGCCGCAAGGCCCAGGGTTGAGTGAATGCTCGGCACCAGCGCCACCAGGCCGCCGATCATGAAGGCACAAAACACCATCGAGGCAATCAGCGGGTGGCGATCCACCATCCGTCCGCCCAACGAGTTGCCAAGCAGGCCAACGGCGCCAAAGCCCATCAGGCACCAGCCCACCAGCGTGCCGTCGAAACCTGCCAGACGCTCAAGGATATCGGCCAGATAGGTGTAGGCCGTGAACATGCCGCTGAACACCAGCACTGAGAGCACGATGTGACCCATCATGAGCGGGCTGCGCAGCAGGGCAAATTGCGATCGCAGAGTGACGCTTTCTTTCACGCCACGGGTGGCCGGCAAATACATCCATAGCAACAGCGCCTTGGCCAGTGCGACAACGGCCAGAATGCCGAAGGCACTGCGCCAGCCCCAGGCATCCGAGATCAGGGTGCCTACCGGGATGCCAAACACTGTCGCACAGACGATTCCGAACCCGATTTTGGCAATCGCCCGCCCGGCGTAATCCGGGCCTACGATGTCCACTGCCGTTTCGCTGGCCAGGGCCCAGAACACCGGCAAACCCAGTGCCGGTAACAGCCGCGCAAATGCCATCACCCAAATATTCGGCGCCAGTGCCGCCACGGTGTTGGCGAAGGCGAACATCAGCAAAATCGAGATAAACAGGCGTTTGCGCTCAAAGCGCGCGCAGTAAGCAGTCAAAAACGGGCCAAGGGCCGCAACCGTAAAGGCAAACAGGGTCACCAGCAAACCGGCCTGGGGCACGGTGACCTCAAGGTCGCGGGCAATCGAAGGCAGCAGACCGACGATGACAAACTCGGTAGTAAGCACAGTAAAGCCGGCCGCAGACAGCAGCAGGATGGGCAACAGCATGAATAACTCCAGAGACAACGAGACCAGCGAAAGCCCGAAAGGCCCGCTGATTTGAAGAAAAGTGTGGGGATGCACAATGTTAACAGAATGATTCAACGTGAAGCCATGCTACTCCGGACACGTTCTATCTCCGATGTGGCAGATCGCCCCTACGTAGGAAAGCACCTACATCTCTATGATAAAGTTCGCCCCCCGCCGACTGCGTCGATCAGCCTGCCCGTTTACCGCTGATCGCCCCACAGTTTTCAATGACTAGAGAACCCCTTATGACTGCCGCTCCACCCACCCTGCTGCAAAAGCTCAAGAGCACCAGCCTGGTCACTCAGATTGTCATCGGGCTGATTGCCGGTATTTTGCTGGCCTGGCTGGCGCCTTCCGCAGCCCTTTCGGTGGCCTTCATCGGCAAGGTGTTCGTCAGCGCCTTGAAAGCCGTGGCGCCTATCCTGGTGTTTGTGCTGGTCATGGCCTCGATTGCCAACCACAAGCACGGCCAGGAAACCCATATTCGCCCGATCCTTGTTTTGTACCTGTTCGGCACGTTTGCTGCCGCAGTCGTGGCCGTTATCGCCAGCATGATGTTCCCGTCAACTCTGGTTCTGGCCACTGAAAACATCGCCATTGCCGCCCCGGGCGGTATCAGCGAAGTGCTGCAAAGCCTGCTGTTGAGCGTGGTCGACAACCCGGTCAACGCGCTGGTCAATGCCAACTTTATCGGCATCCTGGCGTGGGCCATCGGCATGGGGATTGCCATTCGTCATGCTGGCGACACTACCCGCACCGTGCTTAACGACCTGTCCAACGGCGTCACCCTGATCGTGCGCGTGGTTATCCGTTTTGCACCGCTGGGGATTTTCGGCCTGGTGTCTGCCACCCTCGCCTCTTCAGGCTTCGGCGCATTGCTGGGCTACCTGCACCTGCTCACGGTACTGATGGGTTGCATGCTGTTTGTGGCGCTGGTGGTCAACCCGCTGATCGTGTTCTGGAAGCTGCGTCGCAATCCCTATCCGCTGGTGTTCCTGTGCCTGCGCGAAAGCGGGATTACCGCGTTTTTCACCCGCAGTTCGGCGGCCAATATTCCAGTGAACATGGCATTGAGTGAGCGCCTGGGCCTGCACGAAGACACCTATTCGGTATCGATCCCGCTGGGTGCCACCATCAATATGGCGGGCGCAGCGATTACCATCACCGTGTTGAGTCTGGCAGCCGTGCATACGCTGGGGATTGCGGTGGATATTCCGACAGCCATCCTGCTGAGCGTGGTGGCCGCCATTTGCGCCTGCGGCGCGTCGGGTGTGGCGGGAGGCTCGCTGCTGTTGATTCCGTTGGCGTGCAGCCTGTTCGGCATTCCGAGCGAGATTGCGATGCAAGTCGTGGCGGTGGGCTTCATCATCGGCATCCTGCAGGATTCGGCAGAAACCGCGCTCAACTCGTCCACTGACGTACTGTTTACGGCTGCGGCCTGCATGGCCAAGGAAGACTCAACCCTGCAGCAGGGCTGAGTCAATCTGCAAAACCTGTGGGAGCCGGGTTTGCCCCGCCTCCACAGGAGATTTGCTTAGAACGCGCCCATGTAATCGCGCTTGCCGATTTCAACGCCGTTGTGGCGCAGGATCGCGTAAGCAGTGGTCACGTGGAAGAAGAACTGCGGCAGGCCGTAGGTCAGCAGATAAGCCTGGCCGGTGAAGCGTTTTTCTTTCGGCGTGCCCTGACGGGTGATGATTTCGATGCCTTCCTTGCCGTCGATTTGCTCGGGCTTGATCGCGTCAACAAAGGCCAGCACTTTGCTGATCAGCGCCTGCAGGTCAGCAAAGGTCACTTCGCTGTCGTCGTACTTCGGCAATTCGATTTCAGCCAGACGGCCCGAAACACCCTTGGTGAAATCAACGGCGATTTGAACCTGACGCACCAGCGGGAACATGTCCGGTGCCAGGCGCGCCTGCAAGAATACGCTCGGGTCGATGTTCTTGGCCGTTGCGTGAGCTTCAGCCTTGGTCAGAACACCGCTCAGGGCGTTGAGCATTTGTTTGAACACGGGAACGGAAGCGGCGTACAGAGAGATAGTCATGAAAGTCTCGACAGTCTGTGGGCGGGATTGGATGTGCGGCGATTATAGACACGCCAGAAGTCATCTGGTGTATGAAGATCAACCATAAGGCAACACCCGGGAAACACACATGCCCACTACACATCCTGGCACTCCTCCCGCGACAACCATGCCGGACCCGGTTGAGGCGCTTTATCGCAAGATCACCCGCAAACTCATTCCCTTCCTGTGCTTCTGCTATCTGGCCGCCTACCTGGACCGGATCAATATTGGCTTCGCCAAGCTGCAAATGCTGGGCGACCTGCAGTTGAGCGAAACAGCGTTCGGCCTTGGCGCCGGGCTGTTTTTCGTCGGCTATATCATTTTCGAGGTGCCGAGCAACCTGGCCCTGGAGAAAGTCGGCGCCAAGATCTGGATTGCCCGGATCATGATTACCTGGGGCCTGCTCTCGGCCTGCACCATGCTGGTCACCACCCCCACCCAGTTCTATGTTGTGCGCTTCTTGCTGGGCGCGGCCGAGGCCGGCTTTCTGCCGGGCGTGCTGTACTACCTGACCACCTGGTTTCCAACCCACCGCAGGGGACGCATCATCGCCCTGTTCATGATCGGCATGCCGCTTTCAAGCGTGATCGGCGGACCACTTTCGGGCTGGATCATGGGCGCGTTCGACAACACGGCAGGGCTCAAGGGGTGGCAGTGGCTGTTTATCATCGAGGCGATTCCCAGCGTCTTGCTGGGCATTCTGACGTTCTGGGCCCTGCCCAACAGCCATCACACCGCCAAATGGCTTAACAACGAAGAAAAAGCACTGCTTGAAATCGAGCTGCGCAAGGACGACGTCGAAGGCAAAAACAGCAAGCACAGCTTTCGCGACGGCTTTTTCAACCTCAAGGTCTGGATGCTCGGCGGTATCGATTTTTCCATCCTGCTCAGCGCCTACGCCATGGCGTTCTGGATGCCCACCTTCATTCGCAATGCGGGCGTGGCCGACAACTTCCATATCGGTGTACTGACCGCCCTGCCCAGCGCCGCCGCCCTGATTGGCATGCTGTTAATTGGTGCCAGTTCAGACCGTCATCGCGAACGCCGCTGGCACATCATCGTGCCCTTCCTGATCGGTGCGGCCGCCATGGCCGGTACAACTTTCTACAGCCATAACGTCTTTGCCACCGTTTTGCTGTTCGCCATTGCCTCGGCCGCCATCATCGGTGCCGTGCCGGTGTTTTTCAGCTTGCCGGCAACCTTTCTCAAAGGGCGGGCAGCGGCTACGGGGTTTGCCCTGGCGTGTTCGCTGGCCAATATCGCCGGACTGGTGAGCAACTCGCTGATGGGTATCGCCATTGACGTGACCGGCAGCGGCTCAGGGGCGCTGTGGTTCTTCGCAGGCTGCCTGCTCCTGAGCAGCCTGCTGGTGATCGCATTGCCAGCCAAACTGGTCAACCGCTGACAGCCCCGGGAGCGGGCTTGCTCGCGATACCTGCATCGCGACGAGCCCGGCTCACCGCACTATGACTGTCGCGCGCAAGCCCTCCCCCACAGGTTTGACGCGGCAGTCGCCCTATCGTGCAAAAGACTCCACAATGACCGCTGGCAACGGTTACTCAATTTGGAGAAGAAAATGGAAGTTCCCGCTAGTCAGCTTTCAGAAAACACACAGATCGAATCTGACTCCGGACCTCTGCTCAACAGCATCGAGATCCGGATTCTCGGCTCCCTGATCGAGAAACAGGCCACCAACCCTGAAACCTACCCCCTGACGCTCAACGCGCTGGTTCTGGCCTGCAACCAGAAAACCAGCCGTGAACCCGTGCTCAATCTCACTCAAGGACAAGTCGGACAAAGCTTGCGCGCACTCGAAGGTCGCGGCTTTACCCGGCTGGTGATGGGCAGCCGTGCTGACCGCTGGGAGCATAAGGTCGACAAGGCGCTGGAACTGGTGCCTGCCCAGGTGGTGCTGCTGGGCTTGCTGTTTCTGCGGGGCCCGCAAACCCTGAACGAGCTCTTGACCCGCAGCTCGCGCATGCACGATTTCGAAGACACCGAACAGGTTCAGCATCAACTGGAGCGCCTGATTGCCCGTGATCTTGCGCTGCTGGTGCCTCGCCAGAGCGGCCAGCGCGAAGACCGCTACATGCATGCACTGGGCGACCCGGCTGACATCGAAACAATCATGGCCAGCCGTCAACAACCTGCAGAGCGCAGCAGTGGCTCCACGGTATCGCTGGAGCGCTTCGAAGCACTTGAAGCGCGCATCGCAGCGCTAGAGGCTCGCCTGGCAGAGCTGGAGTAACGCGGGTGTCGGGCGAGGTCACTCGCCCGACCCTGCAATCAGCTGCGGGCAAACGCCACCGCAGCCTGGAACTGCTCGGCGGACGGTCGAACGCCGGTGTACAGCACAAACTGCTCCAGTGCCTGAATTGCAATGACCTCAAGGCCCGTAATCACCTGCTTGCCCTGGGCACGACCACGCACGATCAATGGCGTTTCAACCGGGATCGCCACCACATCAAAAATGATATCGGCCTGATCGATGGCATCTGCCTCAAAGGCCAGGTCGTCGGCTTCAGCCCCGCCCGCCATGCCCACCGGCGTGACATTGATCAGCATCCGGGGCCTGTGCGCGGCCAACTCCGGCTGCCACTCGTAGCCACAACTTGCCGCCAGCGCCCCTCCTGTCGCTTCGTTTCGCGCCACGATCACACCCTTGCGATAGCCACCGTCGCGCAACGCCGAAGCCACGGCCTTGGCCATGCCGCCACTGCCACGCAATGCAAAAGTGGTGTCCTTGGGCACCTTGTGACTGTCGAGCAGTTGCGCGATGGCGATGTAATCCGTGTTGTAGGCCTTGAGGTGCCCGTCAGTGTTGACGATGGTATTGATCGACGCGATGGCACGGGCCGATGCGTCCAGCTCGTCCACCAGCTCAATGCACGCTTCCTTGAAAGGCATGGACACACCGCAACCACGAATCCCCAGGGCGCGAATACCGGTCACTGCCCCCTTGAGGTCTTTGCTGCTGAAAGCCTTGTAGTAAAAGTTCAGGCCCAGCTGTTCGTATAGATGATTATGAAAACGCAGTCCGAAGTTCCCCGGTCGGCCCGACAGCGATATGCACAGTTGGGTGTCTTTATTCGGATTCATTTGCATGCTCATCTCCTTGCTGAATGCTTTTAGATGGACGGCACAAGCCGTACCGGAAATTTTGTTAGATCATATTGCGGCTGCAAGCGCTGAAACGTCTCAGCGCCCGCAGACCTTACACAAAATTTACCAAAGCGCTTCGCAGTTTTTTAATAAAACACGGTCTTAACGTTATCCCCGCGATTATCCGTGGCCTGGTGCAGGCCAAAAGTCGGGGCTGAAATTCGAGGAATCGTCATGATGCGTACCATCCCCAAAGTCGCTTTGCTTATCGGCGCTCTGGCTGTCGCAGGCCAGGCATCTGCTCATGGCGGTTGGGGGCCCGGACCTGCCATTTTTGGCGCGGTAGTCGGCGCCGCAGTTGTAGGCTCAATCATTGCAGGCCCCGAGCCACGCCCGGTTTACGTTCAGCAACCGGTCTATGTCCAGCCGCAACCTGTTTACGTTCAGGCCCCACCGGTCTACTACCAGCCACAACCGGTGTATGTCCAGCCGCCTCAGCCTGTTTATTACCAGGGCTACTACGGTCGGCCACATCCGGCGTACTACGGCCCGCCACGGGGCTATTACGGCCCGCCGCGCTGGTGACACCGGCGCAGGCAAACCGGCAGGCTTTAGCAGCTGCCGGCAGGGCCCAATTGACACTGTGAATGTCGCGGATGAGACACCCTAGTGGCCCGGACTGCGGCATTATGGAGCGCCACTGGCGCGATCATCGGCACACTCATAAAAACAAGGACGACCTTTATGCCTACACAAAACCCGCACCACATCGTCGGGCTCTGCACTTCAAGCAAGGTTTACAACACCCTGACCGAGCTCAAGCAGCTCGAGGGCCATCGCACCGCCAAGCTGGTGTCACTGCTGGCCCAGCACCTCGTACGCGAGGGATTGCTGAGCGATCAGGAAGTCATGCACATGCTCGACCAAGTGGTTGACTGACACCTCATCGGCATCAATGACGACTATCACGCGCAATGATTTTTTGCGCAGCGGCCCAGCCCGTAAGGTAGCGACATTGTTTGAAGGAGGTGTTTATGCCCAAGATTCATGTCATGTCGGTCATCGGCAGTGCAGTCCCCGCTCCGCTTCGCGCGGACGGCCTGCTGGCGTGCTGGTACGTGGTCAGTGACGGCGTCGCCCTGAGCGGCCCCTTTACTTCCCGCGCCGCAGCGCAAATCAAAGCCACCAGCGAAACAGATAGAACAGCCCCACACTCAACGCGACACTGAGCAGTACATTGCGACTCCAGAGCATAAGCCCTATGGCGCACAGCCCGGCCAGCAGGTACGGGTTGCCCAGGCTCAGGTCGACCTCGTGATTCTTGACGAAGATGATCGGCCCGCAAATCGCCGTGAGCATCCCCGGTACCGCAAATCCCAAAAACTCCCTCACCCCACGATTCAAGCGAATCGGCAGCCGCGGTTCCAAAAACAGGTAGCGGTTGAAAAACAGAATCAGCGTCATCCCGGCAATAATGATCCAAATCATGCCCAGTACCCTCCCAGCCGCTTGCACAGATAACCCGCGACCATACCCGCCAGCCCTGCCAGCACAATGGCCGACTCCCACTGCCAGTGACTGAACAGCACTACGCTCAACAATGAGACCGCCACGCACACAATGGTTGGAACATTGCGCACGATGGGCGTAATCAACGCTATGAAGGTTGCGGCAATCGAGAACTCAAGCCCGAGTTGGTCCAGCCCCGGGATGCTCTTGCCCAGCACCACGCCCAGAAGGGTGAAAATATTCCAGCCCACGTACATGCACAGCCCCACGCCCAACGCGTACCAGCGATTGAACGTCTTCTGGTCAAACGGGCTGACCAGGGCAAAGAACTCATCGGTCAGCAAAAAGCCCAGCCCCAGACGCCATCTCGGTTCGAGTGGCGCCACCACCGGTCGCAAATGCATGGCATAGAGCAAATGTTGTGACGTCAGCAGCAAGGTGGTCACCAGGATCGAAATCGCACTGGCCCCTCCTTTGATCATGCCGATCGCCACCAATTGCGCCGCACCGGCAAACACAAAAAGCGAGAGCCCCTGGCTTTGCGCCGGGGTCAATTGGGCATCAATTGCAGTGGAACCCGCCAGCAACCCCCAAGGGGCACACGCCAGCGTGAGCGGAAGACAGGCCATGGTGCCGCGCACAAACGCGGATCGAGCAAGGGAATCAGACATTACAAACATTCCGGCAGTAAGCAGCGGCAAAGGGTCGCAACCTGACAGAAGAAAGTCTTGAACGATCTTGCTCACAGGCCCTCAAAACTTTACGCGGGCTGTTTGAGACGCCCCGACGCGTTTGACGAGAGGCTGATCCTGGTCTTTAGTCAGCCGCACTCAAGTGACGTTATTCCGATCAACCGCTGCCACGAGGAACCACCATGACAGACCTGAAATCCGCGAAGGAAAGCAGAAAGGCCGATCTGCGGACACCTTCGGCACTAAGCGAAAAAGCCTGTATCAACATTGCGGCCGAAGTGAATGCGCTGCTGGCTGATACCTTCGCCATTTACATGAAAACCAAGAACTTCCACTGGCACATGTCCGGCCCACATTTCCGTGACTTTCATCTGCTGCTGGACGAGCAGGCCGATCAGATTTATGCGACCACCGACGCCATTGCCGAACGCGTACGTAAGCTGGGGCGCACGACCATTCGCTCGATTGGCCATGTCAAAAAGCTCCAGCGCCTGCTGGATAACGATGCCGACTTCGTAACCCCGGAAGACATGCTGGCAGAGCTGCGCGAAGACAACATCCAGCTGGCCGCGTACATGCGTGAAACCCACGACATGTGCTCCGAACTCGGAGACGTGGCCACCACCAGCCTGCTGGAAAACTGGATCGATGAAGCCGAGCGCCGCGTGTGGTTCCTGTTCGAGTCGTCGCGCACCAAGTAACCGGCAAATTTTGTAGGAGCGGCCTGCTCGCGATACGGGCGAAGCGGTTCGGCCAGAGCACCTGGTCGATGCCATCGCGAGCAAGCCCGCTCCCACAAGAAAGATGAATTTTGTTTCACAGTCTTTGAGCGCAGCGGGCGGTATATTCGCTGCGCTCATTGCTCATTCAATGAACCCCTTGGCCCGCAACTCCCCCAGCGGGCCTTTTTTTGCCCGTCAAACGCCCTGTTTGAACACCAGCGCTTTCAAACCGCATTCTGCGTCGGCATCAGGAAACTCCGGCGGGTTATCCAGGCGCTGGACAAAACGCAGGCTCGGCGCATCAAGGGTAACGCCATCGATCAGGAAGTCCGAACCCAGTGCCGGGTCGTTCATGCAGGCCAGTACCGTGCCGTTCTCACTCAGCAGCTCAGGCAACCGGCGCACTACCCGCTGGTAATCCTTGGTCAGCAGAAAGCTGCCCTTCTGAAACGACGGCGGGTCGATGATCACCAGATCATAAGGGCCGGTGCTTTTCACCTTGCCCCAGGACTTGAACAGGTCATGCCCCAGGAACGTCACCTTGCTCATGTCATGCCCGTTCAACCGATGGTTGTCGCGCCCACGGCTCAGCGCCGCACGGGACATGTCGAGGTTGACCACATGCTGCGCACCGCCTTCGATCGCGGCCACTGAAAAGCCGCAGGTATAGGCAAACAGATTCAAGACCCGCTTGCCCTCGGCGTTGGCCCGCACCCAGTCCCGACCGTAACGCATGTCCAGAAACAGGCCGTTGTTCTGCTTGCGGCCCAGGTCCACTCGATAGCGCAACCCGCCTTCGGTCAGCGTCCACTCATCAACCGCCTCACCCACCAGCCATTCAGTGTCGCTCTGCAGCGTATAGCGATGTTGCAGCACCAGCGTGTGGGCCCCGCTGGCTCGCCATGAAGGGGACTGCACGAGCGTCATCAACAGCTGCTTCAAGGCGTCCAGATGCCCGGCATCGGGCTCCTTGAACAGCGAGACCAGTACCACGCCTTGCAGCCAGTCGACTGTCAGCTGCTCAAGCCCCGGCCAGCACCGTCCGCGCCCATGAAACAAACGCCGGGTTTCTTCGGGCGCAGCGTCCAGAGCAGTCAATAGGTGCAAATGCAGAGTGGTTAACGCTTCAGGAGTCATCAGGCCGGCCGGTCAATTTCAAGGGCCGGCATTTTACACAATTGCACAGCCCTGCCTAATCAACACCGCGCGCATCTGCATCAGCCAACGCCATTTCCACACCCTTGAAATTATCGTTTTACAATCATTTATTATCGAATTACGATACCCAGGCCTTAAAACATCGCCTACCGTTTCTGCGCAGAATCCGGGCACTTAATCATCATCAGTACTACAGAAGGACTTTCAGATGAAAACCGATCACCTGGCCGATCGCAGCAGAACCCTGGCAACCGCCACCCTGGCGCTTGTGGTGGGCATGCTCCTGGCCAATATCGCTTACTGGATATTCCCCAACGTCATAGGCACCTACGTCGGCGGTTTCAGCCTGAGCGCCATGACCAAAACACTGAACGCAGACATTCTGCAGATGCCCTGGTGGCAAGTCGCAGGAGCCATTGTGCTGTCCAGCATCCCCCTGCTGATACTGGCCAAGGGGTTGCTGGCGCTGCGCAGCCTGTTTCTGGCCTACAGCAACGGGGAATACTTCTCGGCGGAGTCGGCTGAATTGCTGGGGAAAGTAGGCAAGAGTGTCGCTTCATGGGTGCTGGCTTGCCTCTTGCTGACACCGGTCATGAGCGTCTGGATCACATTTTTGCGCCCTGACGGCGAGCGTTTGTTCACCATCAGCTTTGAACCGTCGCATCTTGTTGCCTTATTCCTCTCCGCTTCTCTTATGATCATCGCCCGCAGCCTATACAACGCCTGTTCGATGGCACGGGAAAATCAGCAGTTTGTTTAAGAGGCCAAGATGCCGATCGAAATTAAGCTGGACGTCATGCTGGCCATGCGCAAGGTCAAATCCAAGGACCTGGCGCAAATGGTCGGCATTACCGAGCAGAACCTGTCACTGCTCAAACAAGGGAAGGTCAAAGGTATAAGGCTCGCCACCCTGGAAGCCATTTGCACCGCACTCGATTGCCAGCCGGGGGACTTGCTGCACTATCGAGCTGAATCCTGAAGCACCCGTTCACGCCTGTGGGGCCACAGCCTCACAGGTGTCCAACCTGATAAATCCCCGCCTCCAGCGTTACTGACTTTTCGCGGCCTCCAGAGCCAGGGTCGAACGCTCAAGTCGTTCAGCCAGCCAACAGCATTGCACTGTTAGGCTCGCCCGAGCACGAATCCTTGATTCGCCAGCACCTCCCGTTGACGCCTGCCAACTGCACTGGCACCTCAAAGCCCCGGCCATGAATATTCTCTGATAAACCCTGCGAAATCAGGCATTTCAGCCGCTATTGATCCATACTGACAAAATGTAACGTTATGTGTGTAACAGCCGTTGCAGCCCGGTACTTCCCAACCATCCTTGAGTCATTCTGCGTGAAAATTCATCTTTCTATTTTGAGCCTGTGTTTAGTTCTGGCAGGCACCAGCGCCTCTTCAATCGCCGCAGCGGCTGAAAGCATTTCGGCCCCAAGGGATACCTCACAGCTGCATATCGCCTCAGGTAGCGCGATGCTGATCGACCTGCAGACCAACAAGGTCATTTTTGCCAGCAACCCTGACGCCATCGTCCCCATCGCTTCCGTGACCAAACTGATGACCGCCATGGTGGTACTGGACGCCAAACAGTCGATGGATGAATACATTTCGGTCAACATCAGCGACACGCCAGAAATGAAGGGCGTGTTTTCCCGGGTCAAGATTGGCAGCGAACTCTCGCGTCGCGAAATGATGCTGATCACCCTGATGTCATCGGAAAACCGTGCGGCTGCCAGCCTTGCACATCACTTCCCGGGCGGTTATGTGGCGTTTATCGCAGCCATGAACGCCAAGGCCAAAAGCCTGGGCATGATGAGCACCCACTACGTTGAGCCGACCGGCCTGTCGATTCACAACGTGTCCACCGCGCGGGATTTGAGCAAGCTGCTGGCAACGGCACGGCACTACCCGATGCTCAGCCAGTTGAGCACCACCAAAGAAAAAACCGTGGCGTTCCGCAAGCCCAACTACACACTGGGCTTTCATAACACCGATCATCTGGTCAAAAAGGACAAGTGGAATATCAAGATCACCAAGACCGGATTTACCAATCAGGCTGGCCACTGCCTGGTGCTGGTAACCGAGATGGGCAATCGCCCGGTTTCGCTGGTGATTCTGGATGCCTTTGGCAAATACACCCACTTCGCCGATGCAGGGCGGATTCGCAACTGGGTTGAAACCGGTAAAAGCGGCAGCGTGCCCGACGTAGCCTTGCGCTACAAAGCCGACAAGAACCTGCAAAAACACCAACTGACCGCAGGTCAGGCTGGTAAGTGACGTTCTGGATATGAAAAGCAGGCACTTGCCCCGGGGAGAGGTCGGGGACAAATGCCTGCGTGTTGCTCTTGATAATCTTCCGGATAAAAAGAACCCCGCCTGAAGACGGGGTTCTTTTTCAGCACGTGCTCAGATCAGTTTTGCAGAGCAGGCTGCGAATCCCCATTGATCGGGATGCGTTTGGCTTTTGCCTCTTCCGGCACCACCCGCTGCAGGTCGATGCTCAGCAAACCATTGCTCAGGTTTGCGCCTTTGATCTCGATATGGTCGTCGAGACGGAAGGACAATTTAAATGCCCGCTGTGCAATGCCTTGATGCAAGAAGGTCACGCCTTCTTCGCTGGTGCTTTCACGTTTGCTGCCGCTTACGGTCAGCACGCCTTTCTCAACTTGCAGGTCCAGATCATCTTGCTGGAAGCCTGCAGCCGCAACCACGATGCGATAGCTGTCTTCACCCCGTTTTTCAACGTTGTAAGGTGGGTAGCCGCCGCTCGAATCGTTGCGTAAAGCGGTTTCAAACAAATCACTAAAACGGTCAAAACCGACAGAATTACGGAACAGTGGCGCCATTGAAAATGCGTTGCTCATAATTTCATCCTCCTGATTTCAGCGAGATTTTGTTACGCGACCCGGTTTCGGCATCGCGTACCCCTTAGATAGGGACCGTCAAAACCGTTTCAAGGGTTTTTCTGAAAATTTTTTTCAGCCGTTTCAGGCAGCGTCAGCAGGCGGGTTGTTGACCATATGCCGGACCTTCTCACAGTCGGTTTCACGGCGCATGGCATTGAACAGCACCACGGCTTCAGGGTAGTTGCGGGTCAGCATGGCCAACCACTGCTTCAGGCGCCCGGGGGCTGAACGTGGCGTCAGCTGGGCTTCGGCCTGCGCCCAGAAATCGCGGATCATCGG
Source organism: Pseudomonas sp. MF06569 (assembly GCF_059862735.1). Lineage (NCBI taxonomy): Bacteria > Pseudomonadati > Pseudomonadota > Gammaproteobacteria > Pseudomonadales > Pseudomonadaceae > Pseudomonas > Pseudomonas sp. MF06569. The sequence goes on from NZ_JCBCUZ010000012.1 coordinate 33,792, forward strand.
CTGCAAATCAGCCCAGGTCATCGGCACCACTTCAACACCGGCACGGGCTGCGGCAATTTGCCGGGCCAGATCGGGCCGCGACACCAGGCCGCGACCCAGCATGATGTCTTCAGCACCGCTGATTTCGCGGCAACGGCGCCAATCTTCAACCGACCAGATATCGCCATTGGCAAACACCGGCACCTTCACCGCGTCCTGTACCTGGGCGATGTATTCCCAATGGGCAGGCGGCTTGTAGCCATCCATCTTGGTCCGCGCGTGTACCACGATCTGGCTTGCGCCCCCTTCGGCCAGGGCAATCGCGCACTCATTGGCGCTGTCCGGCGTATCAAAGCCCAGGCGCATCTTGGCGGTCACCGGGATATGCGCAGGCACAGTACGTCGCACCTGCAGCAGGATCGCATGCAGCAGTTCGGGCTCCTTGAGCAGCACCGCACCACCACGGGACTTGTTCACGGTCTTGGCCGGGCAGCCAAAATTGAGGTCAATCACCCCGGAACCCAACTCAACGGCCAGCGCCGCGTTGTCGGCCAGACAGGCCGGATCAGAACCCAGCAACTGTACGCGCAACGGCACGCCGGAACGTGTCTGCGCACCGTGCTGCAATTCGGGGGCGAATTTATGGAAGTAGGCTTCCGGTAACAACCGCTCGGTGACCCGAATAAATTCGGTCACACACCAATCAATACCGCCGGTGCGGGTCAGGACATCACGCAGGATGTTGTCGACCAACCCCTCCATCGGCGCCAAAGCAATTTGCATGGGTGACTCTCATGAAAAACGTGCGGCAGTTTACGCCGTTATGTGGGCAATCGGTATGAGCAGGCGCTGCTGATCAGGCCGTGACGACAGCCGGGCCATAACCTTCAAGGAACTCGGGCGGCAGGCGCTTGGCCTTGCCCGTGGACAGCTCGATGCAGACAAACGTGGTTTGCGCACGCAACAGGGTCACGCCATCACTGGGGCGTACAAGCTGAAAGTGGCGGGTCATGCGCAAGCGCTGGTCACAATCGACAATCCAGGTTGCCAATTGCAGCTCATCGTCTTCATAGGCACTGGCCAGATAATCGATTTCATGGCGGGACACCGCCATGGCGCGATCAAGGCGACGGTACTCGGTGAGATCCAGCCCCAGACGCTGCGAGTGGCGCCAGGCACAACGTTCCAGCCAGACTACATAGGCCGCGTTATTGGCATGACCGAACCCGTCGATGTCTTCGGCCTGAACGGTCAGGTCAATGATGAACGGTGCTGCCAAATCCCAACTCATGCCTTGTCTCCCCCTAAAAAAATAAGGAGCGCAGTGTAACGCAGAGGGGGCGGCTGCAAGCTTCGAGGCGAGGAATATAAAAACTGCAGACAAACAAAAGGGCCATTCAATAATCGAATGACCCTTATAAATCCCGCATAGCGGGTAATCGTGGCGTCCCCTAGGGGACTCGAACCCCTGTTACCGCCGTGAAAGGGCGGTGTCCTAGGCCACTAGACGAAGGGGACACAAACCCTTCTAACAGTGATCAGCACCAAGTGCTGATCGATTCAATGCCAGTGTGGCCCGACATTGAACTGTAAATTGGTGGAGCTAAACGGGATCGAACCGTTGACCTCTTGCATGCCATGCAAGCGCTCTCCCAGCTGAGCTATAGCCCCGATTTATCGCCTGGCGGCGGAGCATCACCGAAGTGCTGCTTCTGTAAAACTGGCGTCCCCTAGGGGACTCGAACCCCTGTTACCGCCGTGAAAGGGCGGTGTCCTAGGCCACTAGACGAAGGGGACACAAACCTTCTAACTGATCAGCGCTGAGTGCTGATCGATTCAATGCCGGTGTGGCCAGACATTGAACTGTAAATTTGGTGGAGCTAAACGGGATCGAACCGTTGACCTCTTGCATGCCATGCAAGCGCTCTCCCAGCTGAGCTATAGCCCCAAACAGTCACTGCAGCGTGTTGTTGCTGCTTGTTTCGTGTTGCTGTGTGGACGGGGCGCATATTAAGACTGGATGGATAGGCTGTCAAACTTATTTTTAAACTTTTTAAAAAAAATTTGCCGTGAGAACAACCACTTACCTTCCCTGCCCCGTAAATACTGGCCCAAACCCACAAAACCTGTAGTCGCTGCCAAAGGCTGCGAAGGGTTGCGGAGCAACCCGTTTTCCTGGAAACGCCACTGAACCCCTCGCAGCCTGCGGCAGCGACTACAAAGAAAAACCGTTAACCCATGGCGTTAAACAGCTTTTCCCACTCTTTGTTTTCTTTCTTCGACACACCGCCCAGCAGGTCGAGCGCCTGGCGCAGACGGAAACGGGTCAGGTCCGGCCCCAGGATCTCCATCGCGTCCAGCACCGACACCGAACTTGCCTGGCCGGTGATCGAAGCGAACATCAGCGGCATGGCATCACGCAGCTTCAGCTCCAGGGACTCGACCACGGTCTGGATGCAGCCGGTGATCGCGTCCTTTTCCCACTGACGCAGGCTCTCCAGCTTCCACAGAATCAGCTGCATCAACTGACGCACTTGTTCGTTGGACAGCTTCTTGTGCTCGAACAGCTTGGCATCGAGCTGCAAGCCGCCCGAGAAGAAGAACCCGGCCAATGGCGCTATCTGGCTGAAGGTTTCAACCCGGCCCTGAACCAGCGGCGCGATTTTCATCATGTACTCAGGGTTCAACGCCCATTGCTGCACGCGGCTGGCGAACTCTTCCAGCGGCAGGTCACGCAACCATTGACCGTTGAGCCACGACAGCTTCTCTACGTCGAAAATCGGGCCGCCCAGCGAAACGCGGGACAGGTCAAAGTTATCGACCATTTCCTGCAGCGAGAACTTCTCGCGCTCGTCCGGCATCGACCAACCCATGCGGCCCAGATAGTTGAGCATCGCTTCAGGCATGAAGCCCATGCGCTCGTAGAACGTCACCGACGTCGGGTTCTTGCGCTTGGACAGCTTGCTCTTGTCCGGGTTACGCAGCAGCGGCATGTAGCACAGTTGCGGTTGTTCCCAGCCGAAATACTCATACAGCAGGATCAGCTTGGGCGCTGATGGCAGCCACTCTTCGCCACGCAGCACGTGGGTGATGCCCATCAGGTGATCGTCGACCACGTTGGCCAGGAAGTAGGTCGGCAGGCCATCGGTCTTCATCAACACTTGCATGTCCATGCGATCCCACGGGATCTCGACATCGCCGCGCAGCAGGTCCGGCACAACGCACACGCCTTCGGTCGGCACTTTCATGCGGATCACGTGGGGTTCGCCAGCTGCCAGACGGGCCGCTACTTCTTCTTTGGACAACAGCAGCGCACGACCGTCGTAGCGCGGGGTTTCGCCCTTGGCCATTTGCTCGGCGCGCATCTGGTCCAGCTCCTCGCTCGTGCAGAAGCACGGGAAGGCATGCCCCATATCGACCAGTTGCTGGGTGTATTTCTTGTAGATCTCGCTGCGTTCGCTTTGACGGTACGGACCGTGCGGGCCGCCAACGTCCGGGCCTTCGCTCCAGGTAATACCCAACCAGCGCAAGGCGTCGTAGATCTGCTGCTCGGACTCGCGGGTCGAACGCAATTGGTCGGTATCTTCGATCCGCAGGATAAATTCGCCGCCATGCTGCTTGGCAAAGCAGTAGTTGAACAAAGCGATGTAAGCGGTGCCGACGTGGGGGTCGCCGGTAGGCGATGGCGCAATGCGCGTGCGAACGGTGGTCATGGGCGGTCTCGAAGTGGAGATAAAACAAAGGGCGAATGGTAACAGGCCGACCCGGCTTGGCTCCAGCGCAGGACTCGGCCCATCCGCCACACGGCTGAAAAAAGCCTGAATAGAGCGCCCGGATCGAATGGGTGCAGCGAAAAACAGCACAGACCGGTGTTAATCTCGGTCCATTCTTGACATCCCTTGGCTGGAGATACCCATGTCCCGAGTTGTGCTGGTGCTGGTAGAGAGCGTTAACGATTATCTGCACATGCTTGAAACCCAAGGCTACGAACTGATCCTGGCGCCCACCCCCGCCAGCCGCGCCCAGGCCATAGCCCAGCACGGCGCCCGCATCGACGCCGTACTGACCCGCGGCCCGCTGGGCCTGCATGCCGAAGAAATGGCTGCCCTGCCCTTGCTCAAGATCATCTGCGTGATCGGCGCCGGCTTCGAGCAGGTCGACCTGCAAGCCGCCAGCAACCTTGGCATTACCGTGACCTTCGGCGCCGGGGCCAACGCCTCGTCAGTGGCCGACCACGCGATGGCGCTGTTGCTGAGCGCGGTGCGCGGCATCCCCCAGGCCGACGCCAGCATCCGCCGCAACGAGTGGGTCAAGGTACGCCAGCCCTCACTGTCGGGCAAACGCATGGGCATCATCGGCCTGGGCGCGATCGGCCAGGCCATCGCCAAGCGTGCGGCCTGCGGCTTTGACATGAGCATCAGCTACCACAGCCGCCAGCCGCGCCCTGACTCGCCCTACACCTACTGCGCCAGCGTGCTTGAACTGGCCGCAGCAGTGGACTTCCTGATGATCGCCACGCCCGGCGGCAGCGCCACCCACCACCTGATCGACGCTCCCGTGCTCGATGCTCTGGGCGCAGACGGTTACCTGATCAATATTGCCCGCGGCAGCGTAGTCGACACCGATGCCCTGATCAGCGCCCTGACCACAGGCAAAATCGCCGGGGCCGGGCTCGACGTGTTTGAAGACGAACCCCTGGTGCCGGACCCGCTCAAAACCCTCGGCAACGTGGTCATGACTCCCCATGTGGCTGGCCAGTCACCCGATGCAGTCGAAGCCACGGTGCAATTGGTGGTCGATAACCTGCAGGCTTTTTTCGCCGGCAAGCCCGTCCTCACTCCGGTGCCAATGCCCCACCCCGCCTGACCCAGGACTGCGACAGCACCTTAAATTCCTCACTCAATGGATCGTTATACAAAACGACTCCTGCTTATTGAGGTGCTGTTATGTCCCCCGCTGCCGCCCTGGTGCAGAACCTGCGCAATCGACTCAGTAAACCCGCTGCCTACCGACTGTTCGATATCCAGCTCAAGCGCCGCATCACCTTGAGCCCGTCACTGACGCGCTTTGTGTTCGGCGGCAACGATGTGGCGCTGATGCGTACCCTGGCACCGGATCAGCGGGTCAAATTGCTCTTCCCCACCGCCAACGGCGAGGCCTCCAACCTGCCTAAACGGGGAGACTGGCGAGCGACCCTGAGCAACTTGAGCCCCGAGCAAGTGCCGCCCATGCGCTCTTACACCCTTCGCAACCTGCGCGTGGAGTCGGGCGAACTGGATATCGACTTTGTCCTGCATGGCGTCACCGGCCCCGCCACGCGCTGGGCAACCCAGGCCAAAGCGGGCGATCGCCTGCAAATTGCGGCCCCCAATGGCGCCTACCCGGACGACCCGGGGGGCTATGAGTGGCAACCCCCACAGGGCATGCGAAAAGTACTGCTGATCGGCGACGAAACCGCGCTCCCGGCCATCGCCGGTATCCTGGAAGAGCTGGCACATCACCCCGACACCCCCCAGGTACAAGCCTTTATCGAAGTGCCCGAAGAATCCGACTGCCATGCCCTGGTCTGTGGCCCGAATACCAAAGTCCACTGGCTGCCCCGCGCCAGCCTGGGCAAACAGCACGGTGACGGCATGATCGTCGCGGCCCGCGAACTGGCCAGCCTGCCGCCCCGGCGCCTGCAAGCCAAGGCCTGTGCTGTCCTGCAAGAACTTGATCTGGATAACCAGCGGCTCTGGGAGCGGGCCAGCGCCAGGCACAACGAGTTTTATGCCTGGGTGGCCGGGGAATCGATGGCGGTGATGGCGATCAGAAAGTTTTTCGTCCATGAATGCGGCATGGACCGCAAGGCACTGACCTTGATGGGGTACTGGAAGCTGGGGCGGTCATTGGGCTAGCAATAGCGACCGCACCGCCAGGGTACAGAATGTGGGAGCGGGCTTGCTCGCGATGGCATCGACACGTTTTACCGGCTGGACCGCGCCGCCTTAATCGCGAGCAAGCCCGCTCCCACAGTGGATGCACCCAGGCCTGGCCACACCGGAAACATTTTCTTACAAGTCCAGCTTCGGGTTTTGCTCACCTCATTCGTCCTACATGGATAAGCAATCGCTTCTCAATGGCGATTACACACCCGCCCTGCTGCGAGTTTGCCGTTTCCCATGTCCAAAAAGTCCCGTTCCAAACTCTGGTTTCTGGTTCACAGCTGGTTGACGCTGCCTATCTGGTTCTTCGTCCTGATCGTCTGCGTGACCGGCACACTGGCCGTGGTCAGCCAGGAGATCGTATGGCTTGCCACCCCCGAGGCCCGCGCCACCCAGCCGGATGATGATGCACCGCTGCTGACTTACGAACAGGTGCTGACCGCCATTAAAAAGGCCGAACCGAACCTGGCCGTACAGTCGATCAGCCGCCCGGACGAGTCGCATTTTGCCCTGGTGGCCCGCGTGGTCTATCCCGACGGCCGCTCGCCATCGCTGTACATCGACCCGTATTCCGGAGCGATTCAGGGTGAGAGCCCCAGCTTCAACTTCCAGGCCTTTACCCGCGCCCTGCACGGCTGGTGGCTGGTGCCATTTACCAATGGCTATAGCTGGGGCTGGTACCTGGTGTCGTTCCTCGGCCTTCCGCTGCTGGGGTCGCTGATTACCGGGCTGGTGGTCTACAAAAAATTCTGGAAAGGCTTTTTCAAACCCAACCTGCGTTTTAATCACGGAGCGCGCATTTTCTGGGGCGATTTCCACCGCCTGTGCGGCATCTGGTCGATCTGGTTTATTGCCGTGATTTCCATCACCGGCCTGTGGTTCTTGATCGAAGCCTTTATGTTCGATAACCAGATTTCGATTTCAACCACTGGCAACCCGCCCGTTGTGGCGCGCCAGGATGTACCGATCATGCCGGACGGCCAGCCCGCACCGCAGATCAACCTCGACCAGGCAGTAAAAATTGCCGCCGAAAAAATCCCCGGGCTGGACGCGAGTTTTGTCAGCCTGCCAAGCAATGCCTACGGACATATCGAGGTCGGCGGCCCGGGCTGGTACCCGCTGCTGTTCCAGACCGCAGACATCAACCCGTACAACGGCGCGATCGAAGGCTCGCGAATGATTGCCGACCGGTCCGGACTGGAGCTGGTAACCGAATCCATGCGCCCGCTGCACACCGGCGATTTTGGCGGACTGTGGGTCAAGCTGATCTGGTTCTTCTTCGGCCTGATCCTCAGCATGATGATTCTGAGCGGCCTGCTGATCTGGACCAAACGCACGGCGCTGGCCACCGCCAACGCCCTCAAGCGCAGCGAGAAATCCCAGCGTAAACCTGCCGCAACCCAGACCGTCACGGCGCACAGCCAACAGCCCGAAGAGGCCAATGTATGAGCAAGGCAGTGGCTGCACAGCCCTCGTCCACCCTTGGACGGTTGTGGCACAAATGGCGCTTTCACATAAACATTCTGCTGCTGTTGGTGCCGCTGGGCTTTATGCCCAAGTACTTCGCAGATGCCTCGCTGTTTCGCGGGGACAGCGGCCTGGGCGAGCGTGAAATCGGCACCGTGCAGGTCGGTCCCTGGAGCCTGAAACTGGCCGAATTGCGCAACGAAGCCCCGCGCCCGGACGGCCCGGCGGGCTACATGAAGAGCTTTAACGCTGCCCTGTGCGACACCTGCATCGATCAGGTCAAGGCTGCCTATCTGCGAATCGGCAAACCTCGCAGCCTGCGGGCCGCCGGGGTGATTTTCTTCGGCACGCCATATCGCATGGGCGCCACCATGCCGATCCCGGATCGCACCAAGCCTGACGCCGAGCTATGGATCACCCTTGAGGGGTGGGACGGCTCCATGCATCAGGCCTCCATTCCCCTGAGTCAGGCCTCACCGGCAACGGTCGCCTGGCTGGCCCAACGAGGAGCCAAATAATGCATTCGCGCCTGTTTAAAACACCTGCCCTGGCGGCAGGATTGATTGCGTTGCTCGGTGTTTGCAGCCAGGCACTGGCCCACAACCCGATGTGTGAGTGCAAGGCCGTGGAAGACGGACAGATCCGTTGTACCGGCGGGTTTTCCGACGGCAGCGGCGCACCGGGGGTGACCCTGGATGTCATCGGCTACGACGAAACCATCCTGGTGCCCGGCAAGCTGGGCGCGGATTCAACCCTGACGTTCAAGCGCCCCGATTCCGAATTTTATGTGCTGTTTGACGCAGGTCCGGGTCACATCGTCGAAATCGACCAAGCCGATATCGAGGCCCCATGAGTACTCACGTGGTGCGCCCGGCCGGTGCCGGTCATGAAACCCTGTATGTGTTGCTGCTGTGCCTGTTGATTCTGACCGTGGCCGGCTCCGTGGTGGCCTGGCGTCACGAATCCCAGGAAGTGACTTCGGTGGCCGCCCATCAACTGGATGCACGACGGGACCTGAGCGCTGCCGAACAAGGCATCTACGCCGACCTGCGGGTCACGCTGGACGAAATCCAGTTGCTGCGCGAAGCGTCCAGCGCCCTGCCCCAACCCGCCCAACTGGCCGAAGAAGGCTTTGCCCCCTTTGCCAGCGATGCCAGCTCCGTCAGCCGTGGCAACCATGCCTGGCAGCTGCTCGGTGAACAGGCCTACCTGGGCCTGAGCCCCAACCCTGAGGTGGCGGGTTCGTTCTTGATGCGAATCAGCACCCAGCCGGATATATGGCTCAACCGCAATCCCGACGCAAAAGCCCCCGCCGACTTCAGCGATGCCGCCCTTAACCAAAGTGGCTGGCAGCAAGTGATCGCGCAATTCGATGCCGGGGTCACACGCCAGCATCGGCACTGAACCCACCGCTTGACCTGAGAGAAGACTGCTCGCCATGTCGATTTCATCTGTTGTGCGTCGCCGCACCGTGCTGCTGGCCGCCCTGTTTGCCTTTTGTCTGTCACCCCAGGCATTTGCCGATGCCCCGGCCCCGCTGGCCAAGCCGCTGCGCATCGGTATCACCCTGCACCCTTACTACAGCTACGTGGCCAATATCGTCGGCGACAAGGCCGAAGTGGTGCCGTTGATTCCCGCAGGCTTTAACCCCCACGCCTATGAGCCCCGCGCTGAAGACATCAAGCGCATCGGTACACTGGATGTAATCGTGCTCAATGGCGTGGGCCATGATGACTTCGCCGACCGCATGATCGAGGCCAGCGAAAAACCTGACATCCCTGTGATCGAGGCCAACCAGAATGTCCCCTTGCTGGCCGCCACCGGCAACGCGGCGCGTGGTGCGGGCAAAGTGGTCAACCCCCACACCTTTCTGTCGATCAGCGCCTCGATTGCCCAGGTCAACAACATTGCCCGTGAACTGGGCAAACTCGATCCGGCCAACGCCAGGACCTACACCGCCAATGCCCGTGCCTACGGCAAGCGCCTGCGTCAAATGCGGGCCGATGCCCTGGCCAAGTTGACCCAGGCACCGAACGCCGACCTGCGCGTGGCCACGGTGCACGCGGCTTACGACTACCTGCTGCGCGAGTTCGGCCTGGAGGTCACCGCCGTGGTCGAGCCGGCCCACGGCATTGAGCCAAGCCCCAGCCAGTTGAAGAAAACCATCGATCAACTGCGCGAGCTGGATGTGAAGGTGATCTTCTCCGAGATGGACTTCCCGTCCACTTATGTCGAGACCATTCAGCGCGAGTCCGGGGTCAAACTGTACCCGCTCTCCCATATTTCCTATGGCGACTACAGCGCTGACAAGTACGAAAAAGAAATGACCGGCAACCTCAATACCGTGGTCAGGGCCATTCAGGAGGCCGGAGCATGACTGCCGTTGAACACTTGCCGGTAGCGGCCTGCGGGCCGGGAGTGACGTTTGATCAGGTGTCGCTGACCCTGGGTCGAACGCCCATTCTGGATCACGTCAGTTTCAGCATTCGCCCCGGCAGCGTCCATGCGCTGGTGGGGCCAAACGGCGGGGGCAAAAGCTCGCTGATCAAGACGCTGCTGGGGCAAATGCCCCATCAGGGTCGCCTGTGCCTTGACTGGCCCGGTGAACCGGGGCTGATCGGCTATGTTCCCCAGGCGCTGGAGTTCGATCGCGGACTGCCCATGACCGTGGATGATTTCATGGCCGCCATGTGCCAACGCCGCCCGGCGTTTATGGGGCTGTCGCGCAAGGTGGCTCCGGCCATCGGCGACGCGCTGGAACGCGTGGGCATGCAGGACAAACGCAAGCGGCGCATGGGTGCGCTGTCCGGCGGTGAACGCCAGCGGGTGTTACTGGCACAGGGCCTGATCCCCGCACCGCAACTGCTGGTGCTGGATGAACCGATGTCGGCGCTGGACGAGGCCGGTGCCCGAGTGTTTGAGCGCTTGCTGACTGACTGGCGTCAGGCCGGAGTTACCGTGGTGTGGATCGAGCACGATCTGGCCGCCGTGAAACGACTGGCAGAACGGGTGACCGGGCTCAATCGCCAGGTCCTGTTCGACGGCCCGCCTGAACAGACCCTGAGCCCCGAACGCTTGCTCAACCTGTTCTCAACCCATCCCAAGGCTCACGGGAGCGCCCTGTCATGAGTTACGAAGCGTTCCGTCTGATGGTTCAGGGCTGGGCATCTGCAGGCTATTTGCCCGAAGTGCTGGCTTACGGTTTTGTGGTCAATGCATTGCTTGCCGGTTTGCTGATTGGCCCGGTACTCGGCGGCCTGGGCACGCTGGTGGTGGTCAAGCGTTTCGCGTTTTTTTCCGAAGCCGTGGGCCATGCCGCGCTGACCGGCGTGGCCATCGGCATCCTGCTGGGTGAGCCCTACACCGGACCTTATGGCAGCCTGTTCGGCTACTGCCTGTTGTTCGGCATCTCGCTCAATTACCTGCGCAATCGCACCGGGCTGGCACCGGATACCCTGATCGGCGTGTTCCTGTCGGTGTCATTGGCACTGGGCGCCAGCCTGCTGCTGATTCTGGCGGGCAAGATCAACGTGCATATCCTGGAAAACGTGCTGTTCGGTTCGGTGTTGACGGTCAACGGCAATGATCTGCTGGTACTGGCGATTGTCGGCGCGCTGGTGCTGGGCCTCAGCCTGCCGCTGTACAACCGCATCATGCTCGCCAGTTTCAACCCGCAACTGGCCGCTGTACGCGGAGTGGCCGTGAAGTCCCTGGACTATCTGTTTGTGATCCTGGTGACGCTGATTACCGTCGCGGCCGTTAAAGTCATTGGTGCGATTCTGGTGGGCGCCCTGTTGGTGATTCCGGCAGCGGCGGCGCGTTTGCTCAGCCAGTCGCTGAAGGGGTTTTTCTGGATTTCAGTACTGATCGCCACCGTCAGCACCCTGTGCGGCATCCTGCTGCCCATCGTGTTTGACCTGCCGATCCCGTCCGGCGCCGCAATTATTTTGATGGCCGGTATCGCCTTCGCCCTCGCCGCCATCGCCCGGGGCGTGGTGCCCAGCCTGAAAGGGAATATTGGATAAATGTTCACTCTGCGCAAACTCTCACTGGCCCTGGCCATTACCGGCCTGCTCAGCACGCCTCTGCTGGCAGCCGACACAGCGACGCAACCGGTGCGCGTCCTCGCCAGCCTGCCGATCACCTACGGGCTGGGCGAGTTGCTGCTCAAGGACAGTAACGTGACCCTGGAACGGGCCGCAGCGGCCAACCTGCCCGGGAGCCGACAGAGCGCCTACTTCAGCGGGCGCGGCGCCCCTGCCCTCCACACGCTGGCCACACAGGCCGATGCCGTGATCGGCCTGCGCTCATTGTGGAGCGATGACCCGCTGTATCCGATGGCACGACGCAGCAATATCCGCATTGTTGAAGTTGACGCGGCGCGGCCAGTGGACGGCAGCCTGCCGGGCATAGCCGTGCAGCCGGGTGCTCACAGCGATGGCCTGAACAGCCAGCCGTGGCTGACCAGCAACAACATGGGACGCATGGCGGATGTGATCGCGGCCGACCTGGTGCGATTGGCGCCTGCTGCCAAGCCGAAGATCGAAGCCAACCTGGCGAGTCTGAAACAGCGTTTGCTCAAGCTCAGCGCCGACAGCGAGGCACAGCTGGCCAAGGCCGACAACCTGGCCGTGGTGAGCCTGTCGGATCGGCTGGACTACTTGATTGGCGGGTTGAATCTGGAACGGGTCGAAGTCGATCACAAAGGGGATGAAACCTGGACGCCCGAGTCGCTGCAAGCGCTGACCCACACCCTGAAAGACAATGATGTGGCGCTGGTGCTGGATCACCGCCAGCCTTCGGCTGCAGTCATCGCTGCAATTGCCGAGGGTGGCAGTGAACTGGTGGTGGTGACGGCAGACGGCGCCGATCCTGTGGCCGAGTTGCAGGGCAATATTGACGCCATCGTCAAGGTCCTGAGCACCGATTAAGCTTCGTCACCTGACCCATTACGACGCTTTCAATGGGGCCCGCCCGTTCGTGGCAACGGCCGAAGGCTGCGCCCGTGGACGCAGCCTCATTCCTTCGCCAGCGGCTACGGGTCTTGTATCAAACCCCCTTCATCTGCTCATCAGCGTGGTAAGAGGAGCGCACCAGCGGCCCCGACGCGACGTTTTTGAAACCCATGCGCTGCCCCTCCTCTGCAAACCAGGCGAAGGTGTCCGGGTGCACGAAGCGCTGCACCGGCAGGTGGCTGCGCGAGGGCTGCAGGTACTGCCCCAGCGTCAGCATGTCGACATCATGCTCGCGCATGCGCTGCATCACCTGGATCACTTCCTCGTCCGTCTCCCCCAAACCCAGCATCAAGCCGGACTTGGTCGGCACATGGGGCACCTTGTGCTTGAAGTTCTGCAGCAAGTCCAGTGACCACTCGAAATCCGATCCGGGGCGCGCCGCCTTGTACAGCCGCGGCACTGTTTCCAGATTGTGGTTGAACACATCAGGCGGCTCTTGCGCTGTGATCGCCAGTGCCACGTCCATGCGTCCGCGATAGTCGGGCACCAGGGTTTCCAGCTGTACGCCCGGTGACAGCTTGCGGATTTCGCGCAGGCAGTCGACAAAGTGTCCGGCACCGCCGTCTCGCAAGTCGTCACGGTCCACCGAAGTGATGACCACGTATTTGAGTCGAAGGTCGGCGATGGCAATCGCCAGGTTCTTCGGTTCATCTGCATCCAGCGGCCTCGGGCGGCCGTGCCCCACGTCACAGAACGGGCAGCGACGGGTACAGATATCACCCATGATCATGAACGTCGCGGTACCGCCCGAGAAACACTCGCCCAGATTCGGGCAAGAAGCCTCTTCACACACGCTGTGCAGTTTGTGTTTGCGCAGCAGCGCCTTGACCCGCGCCACCTCCGGCGAGGTGGATATCGGCACGCGGATCCAGTCAGGCTTACGCGGTATCTCTTCGGTCGGCAGGATCTTCACCGGGATACGGGCAACCTTGTCGGCTCCGCGCAATTTGATCCCCGCCTGCAACGGTTGCGGGCGGGTGGCGACAGACAGGTGTTCACTCATGCTAGTGCTCCTCGCATCGCGGCCTCAGCCCCGGTAGTAACGCTGAGGGACGAAAGGCGTTTTAACCACCCGCATCGGCACCCACTTGCCCCGCACCACGGCGAAGACTTCGCTGTCGAGTGCAGCATGGGCGTTTTGCACATAGCCGATCGCAAGCGGACCGCCGAGGCTGGGACCAAAACCACCGCTGGTGACATGGCCGATCACCTGCTCCTGGGCATTGACGATGGGTGTACCTTCACGCACCGGCACACGCTCCAGAGGCAACAAGCCAACGCGTTTGCTGGCCACGCCTTCGCGCTGCTGCCCGAGGATGCGCGCGGCTCCTGGGAAGCCACCGGCACGCTCGCCGTCGGTGCGCCGCACCTTTGAAATAGCCCAGCCCAGACTGGCCTCAACCGGTGTCGTGGAGACGTCCATGTCATGGCCGTACAGGCACAGGCCCGCTTCCAGGCGCAGCGAGTCCCGGGCACCCAGACCGACAGGCTTGACCTCGGGCTCGGCCAGAAGCGCACGGGCCAGCCGTATTGCCTGTTCGACCGGAACGGAAATTTCGTAGCCATCTTCGCCGGTGTAACCGGAGCGACTGACGTAACAATCGACACCGAGCAAACGCACGCTGGCAAATTGCATAAAGGTCATGGCCTGCACCTCCGGGGCCAGGCGCCCCAGCACTTGAGCAGCCTTCGGCCCCTGCAGGGCAAGCAAGGCGCGGCTGTCGAACAGCGACTCCACTTCGCAGGCAGCGCCCAGGTGCCGGATCAAATGCGCCAGGTCTTGTTGCTTGCAACCGGCGTTGACCACCAGAAACAAGTACTCCCCGGCATTGGCCACCATCAGGTCGTCGAGGATGCCACCGTTTTCATCGGTGAACATGGCATAGCGCTGCATACCCACGGGCAGGTCGATGATGTCCACCGGCACCAGTGCTTCCAGGGCCCTGGCCGCACCCGCACCGTGCAGGCGGATCTGGCCCATGTGCGATACGTCGAACAGGCCCGCTTGTTCGCGGGTGTGCTGATGCTCTTTCATCACGCCCAACGGATATTGCACCGGCATTTCGTAACCGGCAAAAGGCACCAGGCGGGCGCCAAGCTCCAGGTGCAAAACGTGCAACGGGGTTTTCAGCAGTTGTTCGTCAGACATGGGTGAATCCTTGAATGAGTTGAAAAGATGTCAGCATTCGATGATGTTCACGGCCAGGCCACCGCGTGCGGTTTCCTTGTACTTGCTCTTCATGTCGGCGCCTGTCTGACGCATGGTGCGGATGACTTTGTCGAGGGAGACAAAGTGCTTGCCGTCGCCCCTCAAGGCCATGCGCGCAGCATTGATCGCCTTGACCGAGCCCATCGCGTTGCGCTCGATGCAGGGCACTTGCACCAGACCGCCAATCGGGTCGCAGGTCAGGCCCAGATTGTGTTCCATACCGATTTCGGCAGCGTTTTCCACTTGCTCCACCGTGCCGCCCAGCACCTCGCAGAGCGCCCCGGCAGCCATCGAGCAGGCAACACCCACCTCGCCCTGGCAGCCGACTTCGGCACCGGAAATCGAGGCGTTTTCCTTGTACAGAATGCCGATGGCCGCCGCCGTCAACAGAAAGCGCTGCACCCCGTTTTCGTCCGCTCCCGGCACAAATCGTACGTAGTAGTGCAATACCGCAGGCACGATCCCCGCCGCGCCATTGGTGGGTGCCGTCACGACCCTGCCACCGCTGGCGTTTTCTTCATTGACGGCCAGCGCGTACAGGTTGACCCAGTCGAGCACCGAGAGGCTGTCCTTGAGTGCCGCTTCCGGATTGCTGCTCAACTGGCGGTAGAGCTGCGCCGCACGGCGCCTGACCTTGAGTCCGCCAGGCATGATTCCCTCATTGCGGCATCCGGCGAGCACGCAGTCCTGCATCACTTGCCAGATATGCAGCAACCCCTCACGAAGCTGCTGCGGGGTGTGCCAGGCCGCCTCGTTCCGGGCCATCAACGCACTGATCGAAAGACCGCTGCGGGTGCATTGCTCCAGCAGTTCACGGCCCGACAAAAACGGATAGCGCAACGGGGTTCGATCAGCAACGATGCGATTGACCCCGATGGCTTGCTCATCGACCACAAAGCCGCCACCCACCGAATAATATTCACGGCTGCACATTTGCAATCCGGCCTGATCGAACGCTCGCAGGATCATGCCGTTGGGGTGGTAAGGCAGGGGCTTGCGAATCATCGCCAGGTGCTCTTTCTCGACGAAGCGGATCGCTTTTTCACCGAGCAACGACAGACTGGCCGAACTGCGAATCGCGCTAACCCGGGCATCCGCCGTGGTGGTGTCCAGGGTATCCGGGTAATCCCCTTCCAGCCCCAGCATGACGGCCTTGTCGCTGCCATGACCCTTGCCGGTAGCACCGAGCGAGCCATACAACTCGGCACGCACACTGTCTGTCTGCTCCAGCAGCCCTTGCGCCTTGAGCCCCAGGGCAAACGCCACGGCAGCTTTCATCGGCCCTACCGTATGCGAACTTGAAGGACCGATCCCCACTTTGAACAGATCAAACACACTTAGCGACATGCTCGCCTCTACTTCGAATACACCGGAAACAAAGCGCACATTTCGCTGACCTGCCGCGCGACCCGGGCCTCGATGGCGGCATCACCCGGATGATCGAGGATGTCGCAGATCCAGGTCGCCAGCGCACGGCACTCGGGAATCTGCAAACCACGGGTGGTCACCGCGGGTGTACCGATGCGCAAACCCGATGTCACGAACGGCGACTGCGGGTCATTGGGCACGGCGTTTTTGTTGACGGTGATATGGGCCCGGCCCAATGCGGCATCGGCGTCCTTGCCGGTGATGCCCTGGCGGATCAGGCTGACCAGAAACAGGTGATTATCGGTGCCGTCGGAGACCACGTCATACCCGCGCTGCTTGAAGACTTCTGCCATGGCCTGAGCGTTCTTGATGACCTGGAACTGGTAATCCTTGAAGC
Organism: Pseudomonas sp. MF06569; assembly: GCF_059862735.1. NCBI lineage: Bacteria > Pseudomonadati > Pseudomonadota > Gammaproteobacteria > Pseudomonadales > Pseudomonadaceae > Pseudomonas > Pseudomonas sp. MF06569. The sequence continues at coordinate 50,151 of NZ_JCBCUZ010000012.1, forward strand.
CCGGTTCCAGCGCTTCCTTGAAGCACACGGCCTTGGCCGCGATCACATGCATCAGGGGCCCGCCCTGGCCACCCGGAAACACCGCCGAGTTGAGTTTTTTCTCCAGGTCCGCATCGGCCTTGGCCAGAATCAGTCCGCCGCGCGGGCCGCGCAGGGTCTTGTGGGTTGTGGTAGTGACCACATCGGCATACGGCAGCGGGTTGGGGTACAGACCAACGGCAACCAGCCCGGCGACATGGGCCATGTCCACAAACAGATAAGCCCCGACCTTGTCGGCAATCGCACGAAAACGCGGGAAGTCCAGGGTCTTGGAGTAAGCCGAAAAACCGGCAACGATCATTTTTGGCCGATGTTCCAGGGCCAGACGCTCGACTTCGTCATAGTCGATCAGGCCATTGCCGTCGATACCGTATTGCACGGCGTTGTACAGCTTGCCCGAGGAACTGACCTTTGCCCCGTGGGTCAGGTGGCCGCCGTGGGCCAGGCTCATGCCCAGAATGGTATCGCCTGCCTGCAGCAACGCCAGGTACACCGCCGAGTTGGCCTGGGAGCCCGAGTGCGGCTGCACGTTGGCATACCCGGCGCCAAACAGCTCCTTGGCGCGATCGATTGCCAACTGCTCCACCACATCGACATATTCGCAGCCACCGTAATAGCGCTTGCCCGGGTAGCCCTCGGCGTACTTGTTGGTCAGCTCGGTGCCCTGGGCCTGCATCACTTGCGGGCTGGTGTAGTTCTCGGAAGCAATGAGCTCGATATGGTCTTCCTGACGTTGCGCCTCGCGAGTGATCGCGTCGAACAGAGCAGGGTCGAAATCAGACAGGGTCAGGCTTTTATGGAACATGAGATTTTCCTTTTTATTAGAGATTCACGTTTCAGGCTCTGCCCGGATCGTAATCCGGGCATAGCGATCAGGCGTCCTGATACAGGGCTATCGGTGGGCAGGCGCAGGCCAGGTTGCGATCGCCGTAGACGTTGTCGACACGTCCCACCGGCGGCCAGTATTTACCGTCACGCAATGACTCCAGCGGGAATACCGCCAGCTCGCGGCTGTAGGGGTGCGTCCACTCGCCAACCAGCTCTGCTGCCGTGTGCGGCGCGTTTTTGAGCGGGTTGTCACCCTTGTCCAGCGTGCCGTTGTGCACGGCGTGGATCTCTTCACGAATGCTGATCATCGCGTCGCAGAAGCGGTCCAGCTCGGCCAGGGACTCACTCTCCGTGGGCTCTACCATCAATGTGCCGGCCACCGGAAAGGACATGGTTGGCGCGTGGAAGCCGTAGTCGATCAGGCGCTTGGCAACGTCATCGACACTGATCCCGCTGGTTTCCTTGAGCGGGCGCAGGTCGAGGATGCATTCGTGGGCCACCAGGCCGTTGTCGCCGGTATAAAGCACCGGGTAGTGCTCCTCCAGACGACGGGCGATGTAGTTGGCATTCAAAATTGCAAGCTGCGAGGCGCGCTTGAGGCCCTGCCCGCCCATCATGCGCATGTACATCCAGGTGATCGGCAAAATGCTCGCGCTGCCATAGGGCGCCGCACTCACTGCGCCCTGCTTGCGGGCCAGGGTCTGATGCCCCGGCAGGAACGGTGCCAGATGCGCCTTGACCCCGATCGGGCCAACACCGGGGCCACCGCCGCCGTGGGGAATGCAGAAGGTTTTGTGCAGGTTGAGGTGGGACACGTCGCCACCAAACTTGCCCGGCGCACACAGGCCCACCATTGCATTCATGTTCGCGCCGTCCAGATACACCTGCCCGCCGTGCTCATGGATGATCGAGCAGATTTCGCGGATGCCTTCTTCGAACACGCCATGGGTCGAGGGATAGGTGATCATCAGTGCAGCCAGGCGATCACGATGTTCGATGGCCTTGGCACGCAGGTCTTCAAGGTCGACGTTGCCCCGCGCATCGCAGGCCGTGACTACCACGCGCATTCCGACCATGTGTGCGGTGGCGGGGTTGGTGCCGTGGGCTGAAGATGGGATCAGGCACACATCACGACCGGCCTCGCCACGGCTGGCGTGGTAAGCGCGGATCGCCAACAGACCGGCGTATTCACCCTGGGAACCGGCATTGGGCTGCAACGACATGGCGTCGTAGCCTGTGGCCGCGCAGAGCATGGCTTCCAGCTCCCGGGTCAGTTGCTGATAACCCAGGGTCTGCTCGCTCGGGGCAAAGGGATGCAAGGCGCCGAACTCAGGCCAGGTGATCGGGATCATCTCGCTGGCGGCATTGAGCTTCATGGTGCAGGAGCCCAATGGAATCATGGTGCGGTCCAGCGCCAGATCCTTGTCGGCCAGCTTGCGCAGGTAACGCATCAACTCGGTTTCACTGTGGTATCGGTTAAACACCGGGTGTTGCAGAATCGGCGTCTCACGCAACAGCGCCAGCGGCAGGCAATCACCCGTCGCTGCCGCCAGTGCGGCGAAGTCCGGCAATGCCTGACCCTGTGTTGCAAACACCGACCACAGGGCTTCCACGCTGGCCTGCTCGCAGGTTTCATCCAGCGACAGGCCGACACGCAACGGGTCGATCCGGCGCAGGTTGATCTGCGCTGCGGTTGCAGCGTCAATCACGTCTTGAACCGAAGTGGCAGGCACCACGCTGACCGTGTCGAAGAAGTGCTGCTGCTCGACCTTGTGCCCGAGCTGTTGCAGCCCTTGAACCACAATCGAGGTCAGGCGATGGACCCGTCGGGCAATGTCCGCAAGGCCTTGAGGGCCGTGGTAGACGGCGAACATGCTGGCGATATTGGCCAGCAGCACCTGTGCCGTGCAGATGTTGCTCGTGGCCTTCTCGCGGCGGATATGTTGCTCACGGGTCTGCATGGCCAGGCGCATGGCCGGTTTGCCGTGGCGGTCGATTGAAATGCCTACCAGACGCCCCGGCATGTCGCGGTTGAATCCGTCGCGGGTTGCAAAATAAGCCGCATGGGGTCCGCCAAAACCCAACGGCACACCAAAGCGCTGGGCACTGCCCAGTACCACGTCGGCACCGAATTCACCGGGCGGCGTCAGCAGGGTCAGTGCCAGCAGGTCCGCCGCCACAGCCACCAGGGCACCGGCCCCGTGGGCGCCCTGCACCAGTGCCCGGTGATCCACGATAGCCCCGGTGCTGGCGGGATATTGCAGCAGCAGGCCGAAATAACCCTCAAAATCTTCCTGCACCAACTCGCGCTCATCACCCACCACCACTTCAATGCCCAGCGGCTGGGCACGAGTGCGCAGCACGTCGAGGGTTTGCGGGTGGCAGTGATGGGAGGCAAAAAAGGCCGGGGCCCGGTTTTTTGCCAGGCGTTTGCAGAAGGTCATTGCCTCGGCCGCCGCTGTCGCCTCGTCCAGCAATGAGGCATTGGCGATTTCCATGCCGGTCAGGTCACTGACCATCGTCTGGAAGTTGAGCAAGGCTTCAAGCCGCCCCTGGGAGATCTCTGGCTGGTAAGGGGTATACGCGGTGTACCAGGCCGGATTTTCCAGCAGGTTGCGCAAGATGGGAGGCGGTGTATGGCACGGGTAATAGCCCTGGCCGATGTGGTTGCGAAACAACAGGTTTTTGCCAGCAATCGTCTTGATTGCAGCCAGCGCCCGGGCTTCGCTCTCACCGGCAGTCAGTTCGAGCACGCTGGTGTCTTTGATGCTGTGCGGCACCACGCTTTCAATCAGCGCTTCAAGAGAGTCGTGGCCAACCCGCGCAAGCATCGCGCGCAGGTCATCGTCATCGGGGCCGATGTGGCGGGCAATAAACTCGTTGTCAGTGCTCAGAGGCAAATGTGCTTGGGTCATGGGGATGCTCCGGCTCAGGCGTTTTCGGCCACAAAGGCGTCATAGGCCTGCTGGTCCAGCAGGTCGTTGAAAGCCGCCATGTTGTCGATGCGAATCCGGAAGAACCAGCCGTCGCCCATGGGCGACGCGTTGACCTGCTCAGGGTCATCCGCCAACGCCTGGTTCACCTCCACGATCTCCCCCGTCAGCGGCATGGTGATATTGCTGGCTGCTTTCACCGACTCCAGCACTGCAACCTCATGACCTGCACTGAACACCCCCAGATCGGGCAACTGCACAAACACCACATCACCCAGCGCTTGCTGGGCAAAATCGGTAATGCCGACGGTCAACTCGCCCGACGCTTCCAGACGCAGCCATTCATGTTCAGGAGTAAAACGCAGAGTGCTCATGGACTTTTCTCTTGTTATCAATGTGTCCTGGTGCAGGACGGACAGGCCACCGCAGGTACGGTGCTACTGACTGAACAAGAGCAAGTGTGATGCCAACTCAATAAAGTACTTTAAAAACAGTAACTTACATTAGTTTAAGCGTATTGCGAGCGGGTCTTTGGAGCGATACCGCTCCAGCCGTGACAGGGTGATGAGGGGTTAGTCCTGCACAGGCGGGGTTCAGGCGGGAGCGGAGTGAAATCACTCCGGTGGAGCATTTTCAAACCACTGGCATATTGCCTGCCATTGCCGTTGCAGCTGCCAAGGGAACGAGGCAGCTGCAACGGGATCCGCGCCGTGTCAATTGCGCGAGGTTATCCCGTATTTACGCAGCCTTTGCCCAATGGCCGTGTGCGAGGTTTGCAGGCGCGAAGCCAACTGACGGGTAGATGGGTAGGCCACGTAAAAACGCTCCAGCAAGGTTTTTTCGAAACCCTGCATTGCCGCTTCCAGGCTGACGACTTCTTCGGCATCCGCCTTCTGGCTGGTCAGCTCAGTCCCGGCCAGCTCCAGGCTGTCGCAATCAATCACATCGCCCTCGCTGGTCGCTGCAGCGCGGAAGATGACGTTTTGCAATTGGCGCACGTTGCCCGCCCAGCGATTACCCAGCAACAGCGGATGGGTCGCCGCCGCCAGCCGGCAGGGCGGCCGGTGGATCTGCTCGCACGCCTGTCGCAGGAAGTGCTCGGCCAGCAGGAGGATGTCCATGCCACGCTCACGCAACGGCGGCACCAGCAAGTTAAGGACGTTGAGCCGGTAGTAGAGATCCTCGCGAAAGGTGCCCTCCCTCACCATGCGTTCCAGGTCGCGGTGGGTTGCACAGAGCACCCGCACGTTGACCCGCACCTCGCGCTCGCCACCGATGCGCCGAAAGCAGCCGTCGCTGAGGAACCGCAGCAGCTTGGCCTGCAGGTACGGTGACATCTCTCCTACCTCATCGAGAAACACCGTGCCACGGTCCGCCAACTCCAGCAGGCCCGGCTTGCCGCCACGCTGGGCGCCGGTGAAGGCACCGGCGGAGTAACCGAACAGCTCGCTCTCGGCCAGGCTCTCGGGCAGCGCTGCGCAGTTGAGGGCCAAAAACGATGCATCACGCCGGGCACTCATGGCATGACAGGCGTGAGCCACCAGTTCCTTGCCGGTGCCGGTTTCGCCCTGGATCAGCAGCGGCGCATCCAGGCTCGCCACTTTGTGCAAGCGCGACTTGAGGTCTTCAAGCACCGCAGACTTGCCCAGCAAGGCCTCCAGCCCTTCAGCCGGGTCGCGCAGCAACGACGCCAATCGCTCACCAATGCGGCTGGGCGGGTAAAGCGTCAGCAGACCACCCACCAGCACCTCTGTACCGCCGCTGATGGGCGTGGCATCGAGGAGCAGGTCGCAGCCCTTGAAACTCACTTCACACATGGGCAGGCGAAAGCCTTTATTGATCAGGGTACGGGCCAGATCCGGTGCAGCGAACAGATTCGACAGCGGCTCACCCGTGGGATCACGACCGTAAAGATCAGTCAGCCTGGGATTGGCCAGCAGCACGCAACCGTCGGGGTCTACGGCCATCACCGGATCGCTCATGGCGGCGAGCAAGGCTTCCAGCTGCAGGCTCCGACGCTCGCCCGGCAGGATGTCAACCAGCTTCACGGCCTGCACGCCTGCCACCCGCATCAGCGCATGGTCGAGCTCTTCAAGCACGCTTCGGGACAGGGTGGGTGCATCGATATAGACATTCGGCGGGCTCATTTCCACCGCGTCGAGATTGAGGTTACGCGCGCCCAGCAGCATCAGGATTTCCTGGGTGATGCCGACGCGGTCTTTGAACGTGACGTGAATTCGCATGACCAACCGCTCCCTGACAGCAAACAACGAAGGGGCGGCACCTCATGTGCCGCCCCCCGGGCAAAACCTGTGTCGTGAAAACCGCGATTACTCTGCCTGGCAGGCCAGGTTCTCGATCTCCTGTTTATTGCGCCGAACCGAGCGATAACCCAAAGCCAGCAGCACAAACCAGACGGGCACCATGTAGAGCGCCTGGCGGGTGTCGGTTTCCAGAGCCAGCAGTACCAGAATAAACACGAAGAACGTCAGGCAGACCCAAACCATGACCTTGCCACCGGGCATCTTGTATTTCGATGCGCGGTGCAGGTGATCACGTTTTTTGCGATAGGCCAGGTAGGACAGCAGGATCATGGTCCAGACAAACATGAACAGGGTGGCCGATACCGTGGTGATCAGGGTGAACGCCTCCATCAGGTTAGGCACCACATAGATCACCAGCGCCCCCGCCAGCAGGCAGATACAGGAGAAGATCAGGCCGTTGGAAGGCACCGATCGCCGGGACAGGTTCTTGAACTTGCTCGGGGCATCGCCATCCATTGCCAGGCCAAACAGCATGCGACTGGTTGAGAACACGCCGCTGTTGGCCGAAGAAGCCGCAGAGGTCAGAACCACGAAGTTGATGATGCCAGCCGCAGCAGGCAGACCGGCGAGCATGAAGAGTTCAACGAAGGGACTCTTGTTGGCCACGACATCACGCCACGGGGTAACGGCCAGGATCGCGATCAGCGCAAACACGTAGAACATGATGATGCGCAGCGGAATCGAATTGATCGCACGGGGGAGATTGCGCTCCGGATTTTTGGTTTCTGCGGCGGTGGTGCCCACCAGCTCGATACCGACAAAGGCAAACACGGCAATCTGGAAACCGGCAAAGAAGCCCATCACGCCGTGGGGGAACATTCCGCCGTCATTCCACAGATTGGTCAGGGATGCGGAGTTGCCCGTCGGCGACTGGAACGCAGTGGTCACCATATAGAGCCCGGTGCAGACCAGCGCGCAAATGGCCACAATCTTGATCATGGCAAACCAGAATTCCAGCTCACCGAACATTTTCACTGTGATCAGATTCAGCGACAGCAGCAGCGCGACGCAGCCGATTGCAGGCAGCCACAGGGGGATGTCCGGGAACCAGAAGTGCGTATAGCCAGAGATCGCGATCACGTCGGCGATGCCAGTCACGATCCAGCAGAACCAGTAGGTCCAACCGGTGAAGTAACCCGCCATAGGGCCCAGCAGGTCCGATGCAAAATCGATGAACGACTTGTACTTGAGGTTGGATAACAGCAACTCGCCCATGGCGCGCATCACGAAAAACAGCATGAAGCCGATGATCATGTAGACGAAGATGATCGAGGGGCCTGCGAGGCTGATGGTCTTGCCGGAGCCCATGAACAGGCCGGTACCGATGGCACCGCCGATGGCGATCAGCTGGATATGGCGATTGGACAGGCTGCGCTGCAGTTCTGGTTCTTCTGTGGCAGGTCGGTGATTTTGCATGAATCATCCTCTTATTGTTCTTGTACGGGGTCCTCTCACCAGACAAACATCATGTTCACCCGGTGTGGACGAAAGGACATGAGCACGTTCTGTGCCATCCCCGTAGAAGCGGTCAAGCGGGCCGTTTATGCGCCGTGGGGGTCTGTTTATCCGGAATGGAATCACTCCACAAAAATGCCGTCTGTGGGTGGTTCAGTAGAGCGCGGGTACTGTAAACCATGGTCCAACTGAAGTTGTAACGAAATCAGTACATTGGAGCGCATTCGAACCGACATGACCATTGTGGGAACGGACGTGCTCGCGATGGCATCACTGCGGCCGACCTGCCAGACCGCGTCGCCTGCATCGCGAGCAAGCCCGCTCCCACCCCCTTAAACAGTGCTTTTCAATGGCATCCGCAATTCAACCCGCAAGCCATCGGACTGGCTGTCGAACGTCAGTTCGCAACGGCAACGCTCGACAATCGCCTGCACGATCGCCAGGCCCAGCCCGCAACCGTTGCTGTTGCCGTTGCGCCAGAAGCGCTGGGTCATGTGTTGCAGTGTTTCGGGGGCTATGCCGGGACCGTGGTCACGGACCACGAAGCTGACGTGCGAGCCATCCACGGCAACCGTCAACTCCACCTGAGTGTCTGGCGGGGTGTGGCGCAAAGCGTTATCCAGCAAGTTGCGCAACGCCGCGATGGCCAATACCGAAGGGACTTCAAGTGCCGTGGCCGGGAGGTCTGGCGGCAAATGCAAACGTATGTGCTCACCACCGGCACTGGCGGCATCATGGATCGCCAGGCGCGCCACTTGCTCGGCCGAACAATTGACTCCGTCATCAAACGACAGGCTGCCTTCAACCCGCGCCAGCAGCAGCAATTGCTCAAGGGTGCGGTGCAAGCGGTCGGCACCCGCTTCGGCATGGGCCAGTGACTGTTCACGGGCCTCGCCATCGGTCATGCGCGCCACTTGCAGGTGGGTTTTGATCGCGGTCAGCGGGCTGCGCAGTTCATGGGCAGCATCACCGGTCAGGCGCCGCTCCCGTTCGATGGTCTTGGCAATGCGCGCAAAGAGCTGGTTCTGGGAGTCGAGCAGCGGTTTCAGCTCGCTGGGCAATGGCGTGATCTGCAGCGGTTGCAATGAATCGGCATCGCGGCGCATCAAGGCATCGCGCATCCGGTTGAGCGGTGCCAGCCCCTGGCCGATCCCCAGCCATAGCAGCAATAAGCAGACCATCAGTGCCATGCCCACCGGCACCGATGCAGCCAGCAGCACCGACAGGTTCAGCGCCTCGCGCTCGACCTGGCGATCAGCCGTGGTAATGCGCAGATCTCCGCGATCCAGGGTGAAGGTGCGCCAGGCGGCTCCGTCGATGACCTGGTCATGAAAACCTGCCGCTTGCGACTGCATCGGCTGGTCCGGATTGTTGTGGCTGCGGGCCAGGATCTCGCCGCGCAACGAGCTGACCTGACAGGCCATGCCGCCTGGAACGGTCAGTTGCTCGGCACTGAAATGGGTGCCCTCGCCTTTTACCGGCAATTGCGGCAACTGCTCCAGCAACCCCGCGACCATACGCGCCGAGGCCACCAGCCGCTGATCGAGGGAAAACATCATTTGCTGACGCAGATCGCTGAGCATCCAGGCCGCTGCCAGGGCCCAGACCAGAACAAACGCCGAACCGATCGTCAGGCTCAAGCGCAGGCGCAGGCTCATCATGCCTGTGACTCTGCGCCATCGGCAGGCCCCAGGCGATAGCCCAGGCCGCGTACGGTTTCAACGATACCGTTGCCCAATTTACGCCGCAGGTGATGGATATGAACGTTCAGGGCGTTGCTCTCCAGTTCGTCACCAAAGCCGTAGATGCTGTCCTTGAGTTGCTCACTGGACAGCACACGCCCCCGGTTGTGCAGCAAGGCTTGCAACAACGCCTGTTCACGACGGGACAAGTCCACCGGCTGACCCGCCAGCAAGGTCACGCGACTGCTGGGATCGTACGTGAGGCTGCCGTGCTCGATCAGGTTGACGCTGCGCCCGGCCACCCGGCGCAGCAACGTATGCAGTCGCGCTGCGAGTTCACGCAGATCGAAGGGTTTGAGCAGGTAATCATCGGCACCGGCCTGCAGACCGTCGACACGATCGGTCACCGAGTCACGGGCCGTCAGAATCAGCACGGGCAACTCCAGCCCCTGCTGGCGCAACTGTTGCAGCAACTTGAGGCCGTCTTCGTCGGGCAGGCCAAGGTCGAGCACCATCACATCGAACTCGGCAGCCTTCAACATGGCCCGCGCGGCACTGGCCGTGCCGACGTGCTCAACCGTCAGGCCCTGGGCAGTCAGCCCGGCCTTGATGCCGCTGGCGATCAGTTCGTCGTCTTCGCAAACCAGTACATGCATGCTGATACCCGCTTAAATGAGCCGATTAAAAGGTCATGGGATTAAGGGCCGATTATGCCGTGTACACCGCAGTGTGCATCGGTTAATGATCGGTTAATCGCAGGAACACACTGTAGCTGGACTTGAACTTGCCCAAGGCTTTACCCATGCGTTTGCTGCTGTCCTTTCTATTGATGTGTTTGGTCGGTGTGGCCCAGGCCCAGACCGCGAACAATCCGTTTGCACAGCCTGACTTTCTGCCGGTCAACAAGGCCTTTACCTTCAGTGCCGAGCCATTGCCCTCAGGCGAAACCCGCCTGCAGTGGAAAATAGCCGATACCTACTATTTGTATCAAAAGCGCTTCAAGTTCGACGGGCTGGACCCGGAAAAAACCCCGGTATTGCCTCAGGGGCTGGAACACAGCGATGAATTCTTTGGCGCCACCCAGGTGTATCGCGACAGTGTTTCGATACTGATCCCGGCAGGCGCCAGCGGTCAGGTCAAGGTCAGTTGGCAAGGCTGCGCCGATGCAGGCCTGTGCTACCCGCCACAAAGCCAGACGGTCGATCTGGGCGGCGCGCAGCCTGTGACAGCCCAAGGCCAGGCGCAAGACCAGTCACTGGCGGCAAGCTTGCAGCAGCGCTCGCTGGGCTGGAGTTTACTGCTGTTCTTCGGCCTGGGCCTGCTGCTGGCCTTCACTCCGTGTTCACTGCCGATGCTGCCGATTCTGGCCGGTCTGGTCGTGGGCAGTGGTGCCACAGCCGGACGCGGTTTTGCCGTGGCCGGCAGTTATGTGATCAGCATGGCGCTGGTGTATGCCGGACTGGGCGTGCTGGCTGCCCTGCTGGGCGCCAACTTGCAGGCCCTGCTGCAACAGCCGTGGCTGCTGGGCAGCTTTGCCGCGCTGTTCGTGGTGCTGGCGCTGCCCATGTTCGGCTTTTTTGAACTGCAATTGCCTGCCGCCCTGCGGGACCGCCTCGAAACTGCCGGGCGTGGGCGCAAGGGCGGCAGCCTGATCGGCGCAGGTATTCTCGGCGCCCTGTCCGGCTTGCTCGTTGGCCCCTGCATGACCGCCCCCCTGGCCGGTGCCTTGCTGTATATCGCGCAAAGTGGCAATGCCGTCGAAGGTGGCCTGGTGCTGTTTGTGATGGGCCTGGGAATCGGCGTACCGCTGTTGCTGCTGGTGACCGTAGGCAGCCGCTTCCTGCCCAAGCCCGGCGCCTGGATGAACCTGATGAAAGGCCTGTTTGGCTTCCTGTTCCTGGGTACGGCGCTGTTGCTGGTGCGCCCGGTACTCGATGAGTCCCTGTGGGTCGGCCTGTGGGGCGTCCTGCTGGTCATTGTGGCGTGCAGCCTGTGGCAGCAGGCGCAGACATTCCTGCGGGCCAAAACGCTGTTCACTCCGTTAAGTCTGCTGGCAGGCCTATGGGGGAGCCTGTTGCTGGTGGGTGCTGCCGGTGGCGGTACCGATCTGTGGCAACCCTTGCAGGTCTACACCGCCGGGACAGTGGCGGGCGCCAGCTCTGCAAGCACGGCCCACGACGCTTTCATCACCATCAAGGACCCCGCAGGCCTGGACCGGGAACTGGCCAGCGCCAAGGCCGATGGCCAGTGGGTCATGCTCGATTACTACGCCGACTGGTGTGTGTCGTGCAAGGTCATGGAGAAGCAGGTGTTCGGCAAACCCCAGGTCATGGATGCACTGCAAGGGGTGCGCCTGTTGCGTCTTGACGTGACCGCCGATAATGTCGCCAGCCGCGAGCTGCTCAGCCGCTATCAGGTACCGGGCCCGCCCAGCTTTGTCTGGATCGGCCCCAACGGAATCGAGCGTCGCGGGCAACGCATCACTGGCGAAGTCAACGCCCAGACCTTCTTGAATAACTGGAACGCCACTCGGGAACTCCTCTAAATGCTCACCCTGACCATCGGTTCGTTTGCGCTGGCCATCAACCATTTGCTGCTGATTCTGGCCCTTGCCCTGGCGACACTGGTGGGGTGGCGTGTGGCCAAGCGCGGTGGCGAAAACCCCGAGTCAGTGCTGTTCAGCCTTTTTCTACTGGGCTTGCTGGTGGCGCGCATCGGTTTTGTCATCAGCTATTGGCGCTACTTCAAGGACGACCCGCTGCAAGTCCTGGACTTGCGCGATGGCGGCTTCTTGCTGTGGCCGGGGCTGATCGCAGTGGTGGCCGGTGCAGTCATCTGGGGCTGGCGCAGAGCCGGCCTGCGGCGGCCACTGGGCTGGGGGCTGGGCAGTGGCCTGGCGTTCTGGCTACTTGCCAGTCTCTCGTCCAGCCTTTACGAACAAGGCACGCGGCTGCCGGAGATGGTGTTGCGCAACGCCAACGGCGAGTCCGTGGAGTTGAGCAGCTATCAGGGCGGGCCTTTGGTGATCAACCTGTGGGCCACCTGGTGCCCGCCGTGCCGACGGGAAATGCCGGTCCTGCAGAACGCCCAGCATCAGCATCAGAACGTGACGTTCCTGTTCGTCAACCAGGGCGAGAGCATGCAGAGCGTCAGTACCTTCCTTGAAACCCAGGGCCTGAATCTCAGTAACGTGCTGTTCGACAGCGGCGGCCAACTGGCACAAAAAGTCGGTTCAATGGCCCTGCCGACTACGCTGTTCTATAGCGCTGAAGGCAGGCTGCTGGGCAGTCATCTGGGCGAACTGTCCCAAGCCAGCCTGGCCCGGGCCATGGAGCCCTTAAATCTGAACAATTCAATGTCGGCCCAACAGGCCGACCCTGCAAGGAATGAGCAAAAATGTTTAACCGCAAACTGCTGACCCTGAGCATGACCGCCCTGCTGGGCACTGCACTTTTGCAATCCCCTGCACTGCAGGCCGAGGAACTGCCGCCAGCGATCAAGAAGATTGAAGCCAAAGGCGCAAAAATCATTGGCAGTTTCGATGCACCCGGCGGTTTGCGTGGCTATGCCGCCCAGTACCAGAACCGTGGCATGGCGTTGTACCTGACCCAGGACGGCAACGTGCTGGTGGGCAATTTGTATGATGCCCAAGGCAATGACTTGAGCCTGGCACCGCTGCAAAAACTGGTTTACGAACCTATGGCCAAGCAAGTCTGGGCCGAGATGGAAAAGAGCAACTGGATCGCCGACGGCAAAAAGGATGCACCGCGGGTTGTTTACCTGTTCAGCGACCCGAACTGCCCGTACTGCAACATGTTCTGGGAACAGGCCCGTCCGTGGGTTGACTCGGGCAAGGTGCAATTGCGCCACATCATGGTGGGTATCATCCGCGAAGACAGCCCTGCCAAATCTGCCGCCTTGCTGGCCGCCAAAAATCCCCAGCAGGCCCTGCACGACCACGAGAAAGCCGGCAAGGCCAGCACGCTCAAGCCTTTGGCCAAAATCCCGGCTGACGTTCAGGCCAAGCTGGATGCCAACGCCCAACTGATGGAGGAGCTGGATGTGGCTGCAACCCCGGCGATTTTCTATCTGGATGAACAAGGCAACCTGCAACAGCAGCAAGGCGCACCGTCGCCGGAAAAACTGGTGCAGATTCTCGGGCCCAAGTAAAAACCGCAGGCTGCGTTCTTGCCCACACAAGATCGCAGCCAGTTGCCGACACCGTCGTGAAGCATGTCTCAGTCCGCCTCCTCAGGTGCTATTAGTTCTATTTCTCAATTGACAATCATTATCATTAAGCCTAGTTTGTGAACAGCTGTGTAGGACGCTTCCCACGAAGAGCGCCTCACTCAAACTTTCGCAACAGGTGATCTCCATGACGGAACAAATGTCCACAGGCAAGTGCGACTCACCCTTACTTCAAGCCTTTGTTGATAACCGACTGGTCCTGGTCAAAATCGCAGCACGCATCACCGGTTGTCGATACAGGGCCGAGGATGTCGTGCAGGATGCTTTCTTCCGTTTGCAGTCCGCGCCGCAGATCACCTCTTCATTCAAGGCACAGCTCAGCTACCTGTTCCAGATCGTGCGCAACCTTGCGATTGATCACTACCGCAAGCAGGCGCTGGAGCAGAAATACTCGGGCACCGAAGAGGAAGGCCTGAACGTGGTCATCCACGGCGCCTCCCCCGAAACCTCGCTGATCAATTTCTCGACCCTGGAACACATCGCGCTTGCACTGACCGAATTGCCGAGCCGCACGCGCTATGCGTTCGAGATGTACCGCCTGCACGGCGTGCAGCAAAAAGACATCGCCAAGGAGCTGGGCGTGTCGCCAACGCTGGTCAATTTCATGATTCGCGATGCCCTGATTCACTGCCGCGAGGTCTCGGGAACGCACCCCGATACCTACGCCCGCCGTTAACGCCGGAGCAGCGGCCTCGTTGCTTCGGCAGCTGCTGCAAAGAGTGCCGCTTGACTGACCTTCCCCTACATCTCGACCACGTCAATCTGGTAGGGAGCAAAAATGGCTCTCAACTGTCCATTGTCTCGAAGACTGCTCATCATTTGCGCGAATTGCTGACTCTTGATCGGTGCATCGAGCCGCAGCAACGCGTAGTGCCGATAGATCTGATCGACACGCTCGGACATCATGATCTGTGACTTGACCTTAGGGTCGTAGCGCTGAATGTCGATCAGGTTGGAGCGTGTCATCAATGCAATGTCTGCCCGCCCGCGCAGGACCATCAACAGGTTGCTTTCGTGGGAATAGGTCAGGGTTGCGCTGAAGGTATCGGCAAGGAATTTCGGGGTCGAATTGAACCCGGCAAAGGCGTAGTGATAGCCGCTAAAGAGCGCAAGCCGCTTGCCGCTCAACTCATCAAAATATCGTTGGGCCCGATCAGGTTGGTACCTGGCGACAAATACTTCGGCGTCTTCAAGGCCCATGTCGACGGCCGCGTACGAGAACGCCTGCCAACCCCAGGCAGGGTTTTCGAACATCATCATGTCCACCCGCCCCCGCTCAAAATCACGCACGCGCCTTGGGATCGAACTGGGCACCAGGACAAAGCGGTAGTCGCTCTGTAACTGGTTGAGGGCGTTGAGCAATTGTGACAACAGACCGGTGTCGGCACCGCGCTCGGGGCGTACGGTATACGGCGGGAAATGCGCAGCTCCAACCCTGATTTCCTGGGCGGCCCAAACCGGCGTTAGCCAGATCATGCCGAGGGCCAGCAACACACAATGAGCCAACTGTATCGGCGAACACTTTAAAACCATATACATCCCGCGCCGCCCATGGCTGGAACTTATTGATCGACACACGACCTGAGATCGAGCACGCACACCATTAAACCGCCTATAGACTAGCAAGCAAGCGGTCGACTGGCCCACTACAAAATACGTCCCCGGGTCAGTGTTTTAGCTACGCTCCCACTTCAACGCCGATGCTGTTAAAGGAAGCTGCACATGCCTCACTGGCTGGTAATTGACCTGGAAGCCACAACCGATGATGGCGGCTGGCCCCTGGAAGAAATGGAAGTGATTGAAATCGGTGCCAGCGTGGTCACTCGCGCCGGCCGGGAGGTGGATCATTTTCAGCGTTTTATTCGCCCCCAACGTCGTCCCCTCTTGACGCCCTTTTGCCGTCAACTGACTCGCATCACCCAGGCCAACATTGACTCCGGGGCTCCGATGACGGTGGTGTGGGAGCAGTTCGAGCGCTGGCTCGGCCAGCATCTGCCCAAGCTTGAAGGGTGGGCCAGTTGGGGCGACTACGATCGCAAACAGCTGGAGCAGGAATGGCGCCAGAAGCAACTGGACAGTGCCCTGCTGCAATTGCCGCACATGAACCTCAAGCAGCAATTTGCCCAGGCCCGCCAGCTCAAGCGTGCACTTGGACTTAACAGCGCCCTGCAACTGGCCGGAATGCAGTTCAATGGCCAGCAGCATCGTGCCCTGGAAGATGCGCGAAATACTGCACGTTTATTGCCACTGGTACTCAAGGGGTGACGGCCACAAAAGGGCGTGACGGGATAAAACGGCTTCTGCATACTGGCCAGCCTTTTTTAGCCCATTCCGAGGAATCGCCATGTTTAAAGTCAACGAATACTTCGACGGCACCGTCAAGTCGATTGCCTTCGCACAAACCGAAGGCAAGGCCACCATTGGCGTCATGGCTGCGGGCGAATACGAGTTCGGCACAGCCGAGCGTGAAATCATGCACGTGGTCTCGGGTGAACTGAGCGTCAAGCTGCCGGGCAGCAGCGAGCATGAAACCTTCAAGAGCGGCAGCCAGTTCAACGTACCGGCCAACAGCAAGTTCCAGCTCAAGGTTGCAGTGGACACCGCTTACCTGTGTGAGTACCGCTAAATCCCCCTCTGGCAGCAACTGTCTTGATGCTGCCATGTGGGAGCGGGCTTGCTCGCGATACAGACGACCCGGTCTGTCTGTTGAATCGCGTTGATGCCATCGCGAGCGAGCCCGCTCCCACCGCTACACCCCTACGTTGAACTGCAACGCCGCCAACCGCGCATACAGCGGGTTGCTGGCGATCAACTGTGCGTGGGTGCCGATGGCAACCAGCTTGCCCTGATCCATGACCGCGATGCGGTCGGCGTTCTGCACAGTGGCCAGGCGATGAGCAATCACCAGCGTCGTGCGGCCTTGCATCAGGCTGGGCAATGCCTGCTGGATCAAGTGTTCGCTCTGGGCATCCAGGGCACTGGTGGCTTCGTCCAGCAACAGGATCGGGGCATCCACCAGCAGCGCCCGGGCGATAGCCAGACGCTGGCGTTGACCGCCCGATAACCCCAGACCGCCATCACCCAAGTGGGTTTTGTAGCCCTCGGGCATTTGCAGGATGAAGTCATGGGCATGGGCAATCCGTGCGGCGGCTTCAACTTGCCCATCGCTTGCACCCGCATTGCCGTAGCGAATGTTGTCTTCAATGGTGCCGAAAAACAGTGCCGGGGTTTGCGACACCAGGGCAAAGCAACGGCGCAGGTCTTGCGGGTCAAGTTGGGTGATCGGCTGCCCCTCAAGCAGGATCTGGCCTTGCTGGGGATCGTAAAAGCGCAACAGCAGGTCAAACAACGTCGACTTGCCTGCCCCCGAAGGCCCCACCAACGCCAGGGTTTCCCCCGCGTTGACCGACAGGCTTAGCCCGTCAATCGCGTAGCTTTCAGGCCGTGACGGGTAGGAAAACCGCAGGTTTTCGAGTTGCAGATTACCGTCCACCCGCTCGGGTAAAACGCGCAGGTCGGTGCTCGGTGGCAAGATCAGGCTTTTTGCCTGCAGCAGCTCGGCAATTCGCTCGGCCGCACCCGCCGCCTGTTGCAGTTCGCCAATGACTTCACTCAGGGTGCCAAACGCGCTGCCCACCACCAGGCTGTAGAACACAAAGGCTGCCAGCTCGCCACCGGTGATGCGCCCCGCGATCACGTCCATGCCACCGACCCACAGCATCACCCCGACGGCGCCCAGTACCAGCAAAATCACCAACGTGATCAACCATGCCCGTTGCAGGATACGTTTGCGTGCGGTGGCAAACGCATGCTCAACGGTGCTGGCAAAGCGCTGCTGGTCTTGCTGTTGATGGTTATAGGCCTGGACCGTCTTGATCTGGCCCAGGGCCTCGGCGACATAGCTGCCGACATCGGCAATCCGGTCCTGACTCTGGCGCGACAGGCTGCGCACCCGGCGACCAAAAAACAGAATGGGCACCAGCACCAGTGGCAAGGCGACCACCACGATACTGGTGAGTTTGGGGTTGGTGACAAACAACAGCACCACGCCGCCGATCACCATGAGGCTGTTGCGCAAGAACAGGGACAGCGAAGAGCCGATCACTGATTGCAACAAGGTGGTGTCGGTGGTCAGTCGTGACTGGATTTCCGAACTGCGGTTGTTCTCGTAGAACCCCGGGTGCAAATCGATCAGGTGATTGAACACCTGGCGCCGAATGTCCGCGACCACCCGCTCACCGATCCACGACACCAGATAAAAACGCACAAAGGTGCCCACGGACAATCCCAGCACCAGCATCAGAAAAAAACCGATGGACTGGTTAAGCAGGTGCGGGGACTGGGTCATAAAACCCTTGTCCACCAGCAAGCGAATGCCCTGCCCCATCGACAAGGTAATGCCCGCTGTCACAATCAGGGCCAACAGGGCGCCACCGGCATGCCAACGATAGGGCGCAATGAAATGGGTGGCCAGGCGGATGGCACGACGATGACGGGACGAAAGCATGGGAGGGTATCCAGAATGAGGATCAGCGTAAAAAGCCTTACACAGCCTACAACGAAGTTCGGCTTACGCTGGTAAACCTTTCTCACTCGTTTTGATTATGACCTGCCTCAACAGGTCCTAGGCAGTAATGTTCTAAAGTCGGGCTGGAAGTTTCAGGATATTTCTGTTGGACTGGGCTGGTGGCCAAGTTTGTAACCGCTTGGTCATTAATCGGATCTACAGTAGCGCTACACCCTGATGAGGAGACAGGCCATGGATTTGCAACAGAACGCTCAAGCCGTACCGGTGATTCGCACCCAACCACAGCAATCCCTGGGGTGCGCGTTTATCGACGAGAATGGACAGGAGATCCTGATCACTGAAGCCATGATCCAGGACGCTTGCCACGAACTGGAGCAACGCCTGGTCAAGCCGTCCCGCAAGGACTGATCCTTGCTTGCAAGACCTTGTTCATGATCAAACTGCATTCGCGACACTGACCGGCCCTACTGCGTAGGGCCGGTTTTTTTGTGCCCTGGACTTTTAGACCGGCACCGCACCCAACGCTTTGACCAGTTGGGTCAAGGCGACTGATTCGCCCTCGATATGTACGGGCAAACCTTCGATCTCGCGGCGAATCGGGTAGTGCTTGCGCAAAGCATCAAACGCCAGCTTCTGCTCCTGGACACTGCCGATCAGGCTACGGCGAAAATCCGCATCGTCACGGCGCGGGTCGTACACGCCGCGACAGATCATGGCCATTGCCCAACCAGGATCGGTGTTGGCACTCAGCTCGACCTTCGCCAGCCAAGGGGCAGGCAACAGATCGGCAAGTTTTACCTGCGGGGTGTGGCCCAGGAAATCGCACAACGCCTGATAAATCTGTGCGGTGCCCCGCTGCTTGCCATCCAGGCTGTGCCCGGCGATGTGCGGGGTCGCCAGTACACACAGGTCAGCCAGTTCGACGTCAACTTGCGGCTCGTCCTCCCACACATCCAGTACCGCCTGGAGGTCTTCGCGCCGGGTGAGCACTGCGCGCAATGCGGCATTATCAATCACCGGGCCCCGGCTGGCGTTGATCAACCAGGTGCCCGGCTTCAGTTGCTCCAGACGCTGCTGGTCGAACAAGTGCCAGGTCGGGTAGTCGCCCGTTTTATCCAGCGGAGTGTGCAGGCTGAGCACATCGCAATGCTCAATGATGTGTTCGAGGCTGACGTAATCGCCCCCCTCGACTGCCTGTCGCACCGGATCACACACCAGCACGTTGAGGCCCAGGGCACGCAGCACATTGACCAGGCGCCCGCCCACTTCACCGGCGCCAATCACGCCATAGGTGCGTTGCGTCAGATCGACACCTTCGATCTCGGCCAGGGTCAACAAACTGCCGAGCACGTAGTCGACCACGCCCCGGGCATTGCAACCGGGGGCGCTGGACCACTGAATTCCGGCTTGCTGAAAGTAGTCGAGGGCCAGGTGATCGGTGCCGATGGTGCATGTTCCGACAAACCGCACCGCGCTGCCTTCGAGCAGGTCGCGGTCGACTTTCGTCACGGAGCGCACCAGCAGGATATCGGCGTCATGCACGTCGGCACGGCTGATCTGGCGCCCCGGAAAACGGCGTATTTCACCGAAGTCAGCAAAAAATTCTTCGATCAGCGGAATATTTTCGTCAGCAACAATCAACATGGCAGGCTCCTTTCGCGGAGTGGCAGTGTAGGCGTTGTTGCGATGAATGGGCCAGCCGGGTGTGGAAGGTACTCACAGTCACGCTTACAAAGCTCCTACAACTCAATGTTTTCTGACCATTTGGTCAAGGGTACAATCGCCAGCTTTGCGCGTTAAACACTGTGGATGCACGCTTGTGAACTCTGTCACTCATACTCCCCCTTCTACCGCTGTCAGCCGCCCGGCCCGGGTTCGTACAGAAGTGCGCGCACTCCTGACACTGGCGTTTCCGATCATCATTTCGCAAATCGCCACCACCGCAATGGGGTTTGTCGATGCGGTGATGGCCGGGCGCGTCGGCCCGCGGGATCTGGCGGCCGTGGCGCTGGGCAACTCCATCTGGGTCCCGGTGTTTTTGCTGATGTCGGGCATTTTGTTAGCCACCACACCCAAAGTGGCCCAACGTTTTGGCGCGGATGCCCACAGCGACATCGGCCCGATCGTGCGCCAGGCGCTGTGGCTGGCATTGATTACCGGCCTGTGTGCGGCCCTCATTCTGATCGGTGCCGAACCCCTGCTGCATGGGATGAAGGTCGACCCTGACTTGATCGAGCCGAGCATGGGTTATTTGTACGGGATCGCCAGTGGCATGCCCGCAGTCGGGCTGTATTGCGTATTACGCAATTTCAGCGATGGCCTGGGTAAAACCCGACCAAGCATGGTGCTGGGGCTGAGTGCCCTGGCACTCAATATCCCGATCAACTACATCTTTATTTATGGTCACTTTGGCGTACCCGCCATGGGCGGTGTGGGCTGTGGTTGGGCCACGGCCATTGTGATGTGGTTCATGGCCATCGGCATGGTGGTCTGCACCTGGCGAGGGGCTGTCTACCAGTCGAGCAAGGTGTACAGCCATTTTGAATGGCCACAGTGGGCGATCCTCAAGCGCTTGCTCAGCGTGGGCCTGCCGATTGGTATCGCGGTATTTGCAGAGTCGAGTATTTTTGCGGTGATTGCGCTGCTGATCGGCAGTCTCGGTGCAACCGTGGTGGCGGGCCATCAGATCGCCCTGAACTTCAGCTCGCTGGTGTTCATGATTCCGTATTCGCTGGGCATGGCCATCACCGTGCGTGTTGGCCAGGCCCTGGGCCGTCAACAGCCTCGCGAAGCGCGATTTGTCGCTGGCGTGGGCATGGGCACAGCGCTGGTATGGGCGGCGATTTCCGCCAGCCTGATCCTGCTGCTGCGTGAGCAGATTGCGACCGTCTACACCGCCGACCCGCTGGTGATCGAGGTGGCAACCATGCTGCTGATGTTTGCTGCGCTGTATCAGTTTTCGGACGTGATCCAGGTCACCGCAGCCGGTGCCCTGCGGGGCTATCAAGACACGCGGGTGACGATGGTTCTGACGCTGTTCGCGTATTGGGGCATTGGTTTGCCGGTGGGCTACGCGCTGGGGCTGACCGACTGGTTTGGCGAGGCCAATGGCCCGAGCGGGCTATGGCAAGGTTTGATCGTCGGCCTGACCTGCGCCGCGCTGATGCTCGGCGTGCGGCTGGCGCGCAGTGCGAAGAAACACATTGTGGGAGCGGGCTTGCTCGCGAAGGCATCGACGCGGTCAACAAAATGACCGCAGCGCCTGTATCGCGAGCAAGCCCGCTCCTGCACCAGGCAAATCAATCCTGCTTCTTGCGGATCCAGTACAGGTACTTGCCCGCCTCTTCCTGTTGCCCCACCAGTTCATGGTCAAGAAACACGCAGAACTTGGGAATATCGCGCCGGGTCGAGGGATCGGTGGCAATGACTTTCAACAAGCCACCCGGCGCCAGGTCGCGGATGTGTTGGTGCAGCATCATCACCGGCTCAGGGCAGTTAAGGCCCGTGGCGTCCAGGGTGCCGTCAACCGGCAGGTCAGTAAAACTCATCAGTTACTCCCGAATCAGCGTGATTTAGGTTTTTTAACGTCCAGTCGACGCAAATGACAGGTCACTTCTTCACGGTCGTGATACAGCTGCTTGCAGCCGATTTCGACCTGGATACCCCGCGCCTTGAAGCCATCTGCAATACGGTCGAGCAAGCGGCGCACTTCGGCATAACGCTGCTTCATCGGCAGTTTCAGGTTGACCACCGCTTCACGGCAATGACCTTCGCCGATCCACTCTTCAAGCATCGCGGCATTGCGCGCCGGCTTCTCCACGATGTCACAGACCATCCAGTCCACCGGTTGCTTGGGCTTGAAGGTAAAGCCATCGGCCATCAAGTGCTGGACCAGGCCGGTGTCCATCAGGCTTTCAGCCATCGGGCCGTTGTCGATGGCGGTCACGATCATGCCGCGATTGACCAACTGCCAGGTCCAGCCACCTGGCGCCGCGCCGAGGTCCACGCCGGTCATGTCACTGTGCAAGCGCTCATCCCATTGATCACGGGGGATAAAGTGATGCCAGGCTTCTTCCAGCTTGAGTGTGGAGCGGCTCGGCGCTTCACGGGGGAACTTGAGACGCGGAATGCCCATGGGCCACATGGCCGAGTTATCGGCTTCAGCCAACCCGAGAAACACTTCGCGCCCGCTTTTAAAGGTCAGCAGCAGACGCGGCTTGTGGGCATCGTCTTCTACCAGTTTGCCGGCCTTGATCAACGCCTTGCGCAGATGGGCGTCAAACTTTTTGCAGAAGTTGGACAGCTCTTTACCGTCATTGGTGTCGACTATTTCCAGCCACAGGCTGCCGCACACCGGAAAGTCCGCCATGTGCTCAAGAATAACGCTGATCCGGTCGGTTTCCGGGAGATCGACAAAGCCGCCACGGGCCCATTGCCGCGGGAAAATCAGCTCGGCAAAACGCAGACCTTTCATCAGGCGTTCAGCGCCGCCTTCTTCGGTACACACAAATTCGGCGCAGGCAGTGCTCGGCTTGGCCTTGGCATAGCCAGACACATTGAGGCGGGCGGCGTGTTCGGCGATTTCCGAGCAGACTTCGCCTTCAAACCCGGGCCGGCAGTGCATAAAAACGGTGTTCATTGAATTACTCCTGGGCAGCTGGCAGGAATTGGCCAGCTGCGCATCCTTGATTTGGCGCAAGGACTGTCACGAAAAGGTCGGCATGATAGCCGAGTTCGGAACCTTGAACCCCCATAGACAGTCCAGTTATTAGCCAGAGCCCGGAATCAGAGCTAGGTTAGAAGCTCTGTTTGTGCCACGTGATCCGTCTAAAGGAGTCATTTCATGTCCTCCCTCGATAGCCTGAACACCCTAGCCACACTAAAAGTCGACGATAAGACTTATCACTACTTCAGCCTTGAACTCGCCGCCCGATCACTGGGCGATCTGAACAAGCTGCCCATGTCGCTCAAAGTGTTGCTGGAAAATCTGCTGCGCTGGGAGGACGGCAAAACCGTTACCGAGCCTGACCTCAAGGCGCTGGCTGCCTGGCTCAAGGAGCGGCGCAGCGACCGGGAAATCCAGTACCGCCCTGCCCGTGTGCTGATGCAAGACTTTACCGGTGTACCGGCAGTGGTCGATCTGGCCGCCATGCGCGCCGCAATGGCCAAGGCGGGTGGCGATCCGCAGCGAATCAACCCGCTGTCTCCCGTTGACCTGGTGATCGACCACTCGGTGATGGTTGACCGGTTCGCCAGCGCCAGCGCCTTTGAGCAAAACGTCGACATCGAGATGGAACGCAACGGCGAGCGGTATGCGTTTTTGCGCTGGGGGCAGAATGCCTTCGATAACTTCAGCGTTGTCCCGCCCGGCACCGGAATTTGCCATCAGGTCAACCTGGAGTATCTGGGTCGTACGGTCTGGACCAAAGACGAAGACGGTCGCACGTATGCCTTCCCGGATACGCTGGTGGGTACCGATTCCCACACAACCATGATCAATGGCCTCGGCGTACTGGGCTGGGGTGTGGGCGGGATCGAAGCCGAAGCCGCCATGCTCGGCCAGCCCGTGTCGATGCTGATCCCGGAAGTGGTGGGGTTCAAGCTCAGCGGCAAACTCAAAGAAGGCATCACCGCGACGGATCTGGTGCTGACGGTCACGCAAATGCTGCGCAGCAAGGGCGTTGTCGGCAAGTTCGTCGAATTTTATGGCGATGGCCTTGCCGATCTGCCTCTGGCCGACCGTGCCACCATTGCCAACATGGCCCCGGAATATGGCGCAACCTGCGGCTTTTTCCCGGTGGATGAAATCACCCTGGACTACTTGCGTTTGTCCGGACGCCCTGCCGCCACGGTCAAACTGGTCGAGGCTTATTGCAAGGCTCAGGGCTTGTGGCGGATAGCGGGCCAGGAACCGGTTTTCACGCAAACCCTGGCACTGGACATGGGCACCGTCGAAGCCAGTCTGGCCGGGCCAAAACGCCCGCAAGACCGGGTGTCGCTGCCTAATGTCGGCCAGGCCTTCGATGAGTTTCTCAGCCTGCAATTCAAACCCACCCCTAAAGAAGTAGGCCGCCTGGAAAGCGAAGGCGGCGGCGGTGTGGCTGTGGGCAATGCTGACTTGATCGGCGAGGCGGATTACAGCGTTGATGGCCATACCTATCGCCTGAAAAACGGCGCCGTGGTGATTGCAGCCATCACCTCATGCACCAACACTTCGAACCCGAGTGTGATGATGGCTGCCGGGCTGGTGGCCAAAAAAGCCGTCGAAAAAGGCCTGAAGAGCCAGCCCTGGGTCAAGACGTCCCTGGCACCAGGCTCCAAGGTCGTGACCGATTACTACAAGGCCGCCGGCCTGACCCACTACCTCGACCAACTGGGTTTCGCCCTGGTGGGCTACGGCTGCACGACCTGCATCGGCAACTCCGGGCCATTGCCTGAGCCGATTGAAAAGGCAATTACCCAGTCCGATCTGACCGTGGCCTCGGTACTGTCGGGCAACCGCAACTTTGAAGGGCGCGTCCACCCGCTGGTGAAAACCAACTGGCTGGCCTCACCGCCGCTGGTGGTGGCCTATGCCCTGGCGGGCACCGTGCGGATTGATATCAGCCGTGACCCGCTGGGCACCGGCAAAGACGGCCAACCGGTGTACCTGCGCGATATCTGGCCCAGCCAGAAAGAAATCGCCGACGCCGTGGCCCAGGTCACCACCGGTATGTTCCACAAGGAATACGCCGAAGTGTTTGCCGGTGATGCCCAGTGGCAGGCCATTGAAGTCCCCCAAGCCGCGACTTATGTCTGGCAGGCTGATTCGACCTACATCCAGCATCCGCCATTTTTCGACAACATCAGCGGGCCGTTGCCGGTGATTGCTGACGTCAAGGCGGCGAATATCCTGGCACTGCTGGGCGATTCGGTCACCACCGACCACATCTCCCCTGCGGGCAACATCAAGGCGGACAGCCCCGCCGGACGCTATCTGCGTGAGAAAGGCGTAGAGCCACGGGATTTCAACTCCTATGGCTCACGACGTGGCAACCACGAAGTCATGATGCGCGGCACCTTTGCCAATATCCGCATTCGCAACGAAATGCTCGGGGGCGAAGAAGGCGGCAATACGATCTACATTCCCACCGGCGAGAAACTGCCGATCTACGATGCAGCCATGGCCTATCAGGCATCCGGTACACCGCTGGTGGTGATTGCCGGTCAGGAATACGGCACCGGTTCCAGCCGTGACTGGGCAGCCAAAGGCACTAACCTGCTGGGGGTCAAAGCGGTCATTGCCGAGAGTTTTGAGCGTATCCACCGCTCGAACCTGGTGGGCATGGGCGTTCTGCCATTGCAGTTCAAGCTCGACCAGAACCGCAAGAGCCTGAACCTCACAGGCAAGGAGACGCTGGATATCCTGGGGCTTACCGGCGCGCAACTACAACCACGGATGAACCTGACGCTGGTGATCACCCGCGAGGATGGCAGCCAGGATAAAGTCGAAGTGCTGTGCAGGATCGATACGCTTAACGAGGTGGAATACTTCAAAGCGGGAGGGATTTTGCACTATGTGTTGCGTCAGCTGATTGCCTCTTAGCCACACCTGAACACTGTAGAAGCGGGCTTGCCCGCATGCTCAGCCTTTTGAGTCGTTATACTGGCGCGCCCCGGACTGGATCCGGGGTGCTTTTTTAACGATTCCAAGGATTTTCATGATTGTTCTGCCATGGCCTTATCTGGCACTTCTGACCCTCGGCTACGGCCTTGCCCTGAGCTTTGGGCAATTGGGTGTTCAAACCCTTATCGCACTTGGCCTGCTGACCCTCAGCGGGCTCGCCGTTCTACAAACCAAAAACCATTACCTGCGCTATGCCGGGCACGCACTGTTTGTTCTGCTGGCTGTCGCGCTGGCCCTGCACTGGCTACCCGGTTTCCACAACGGAAAAGCCATCGGCCCCATGCGACTGACGCCTGATGCAGTGCCGTTTTCGATGTACTTCAATCTGGACAAACCACTGATTGGTTTCTGGCTGCTGCTGGTATGCCCGTGGATCGCGCCACGCTTTGCCTGGCGCGTGTCTCTGGGCGCCACTTTAATGGGCCTGGCGCTGGCGGCGAGCATGGCGCTGGGCGGTGCGATGCTGCTGGGCATGATCGCATGGGCACCGAAATGGCCGCCCCAGGGCACTCTCTGGCTGCTGAACAACCTGCTGCTGGTAACACTGGTGGAGGAGGCGCTGTTTCGCGGCTACATCCAGGGCGGGCTGAGCCGAAAACTCAAAATGCTGCCTTATGGCCAGACTTTAGCGCTGATCGCGGCATCGACGCTGTTTGGCCTGGCGCATGCCGCCGCTGGCTGGCAATGGATGTTGCTGGCGGGGCTGGCCGGGGTCGGCTATGGCCTGGCTTACCGCTTTGGCGGGTTGGGCGCGGCAATTGCCACCCACTTTGGGCTCAACGTGCTGCATTTCGTGTTTTTCACCTACCCGATGCTGACCCCCTGACGGGCCGGCACCTGAAATATAAATTAAACAATTTCTTACCCATGCCGACAGCCTGTCAAAGTCTTGCGGATTGAAACGACATGCGTAACAACCAGCCCATCACTCAACGCGAACGCACATTCCCCGCGCAACAACGGTTGATCTCCACGACCGATGCCAAAGGCGTGATTTCCTATTGCAACGATGACTTTATGGAAATCAGCGGGTTTTCGCGTGAGGAGCTGATACGCGCACCGCACAATCTTGTGCGCCATCCCGACGTGCCGACTGCCGTGTTCGAGCATATGTGGAGCACCCTGAAAAAGGGCGCGCCGTGGATGGGTATCGTCAAGAACCGCTGCAAAAATGGCGACCATTACTGGGTCAATGCGTATGTCACCCCGATCTTCGAGAACGAACGCGTGGTGGGCTACGAGTCGGTACGGATCAAACCGACCGCCGAACAGATCCGCCGTGCCGAAGGCCTGTACTCACGCCTCAACCGGGGCAAATCGGCAGTGCCGCAGCGTGACAAGTGGCTACCGGTGCTGCAGGACTGGCTGCCCTTTATTCTGGTCAGTCAATTGAGCTTCACGATTGGTGCCCTGCTCAACTCCAGCTGGGGTTTTGCCCTGGCAGCCCTGCTGTCGATTCCGCTGGGACTGCTGGGCCTGACCTGGCAACAGCGCGGGATCAAGCGACTGCTGCGCCTGGCAGAACAAACCACGTCTGACCCGCTGATCGCACAGATGTACACCGACAGCCGCGGCCCGCAAGCACGCCTGGAGATGTCCATCCTGAGCCAGGAAGCACGCCTGAAAACCTGCCTGACACGCCTGCAGGACACTGCCGAGCATCTGAGCGGGCAAGCCCGTCAATCCGACATCCTGGCCCACAAGAGTTCTGTCGGGCTGGAGCGCCAGCGGGTCGAAACTGAGCAAGTGGCAACGGCCGTCAATCAGATGGCCGCGACCACACAAGAAGTGGCCAGCCACGTACAACGCACGGCTGACGCCACGCAAGAAGCCAACCGTCTGACCAGTCGCGGCCGCGATATTGCCGGTGAAACCCGCGAAGCCATTCAGCGCCTGTCAGTGGTGGTAGGCGAAACCGGTGCCACCGTCACGCAACTGGCCAAGGACAGTGACGAAATCGGCGGCGTGGTTGACGTGATCAAAGGCATTGCCGACCAGACCAACCTGCTGGCCCTGAACGCAGCCATCGAAGCGGCGCGAGCCGGTGAAATGGGCCGTGGCTTTGCCGTGGTGGCGGACGAAGTGCGCCAACTGGCGCAACGCACCAGCGCTTCCACCGGGCAAATTCACAGCCTGATTGCAAAGCTGCAACAGACCGCAGCCACTGCCGTCCAAACCATGGACGCCGGTCACCGTCAGGCTGAAGAAGGCGTGGCTCGGGTGCTGGAAGCCGACAAGGCGCTGGTGGGCATCAGCGAAGCGGTGGCCAATATCACCGACATGACTGCCCAGATCGCAGCGGCTACCGAGGAGCAAAGTGCGGTAGCTGAAGAAGTCAGCCGTAACATCAGCACCATTGCCGACCTGGCAGACCAGACCTCTGAACAGGCGCAGCATTCAGCGCTGTTGAGCGAAGAGCTGAGCCAGACCGTAAACAGCCAGTACTCGCTGGTGGAACGGTTTAACCGCTGACACAAAAAAGCCAGCGAATCACTCGCTGGCTTTTCCTTTCACCCTTGATCAAAACGCGTATCGAAGACCGACGCTCCCTCCCCAGGGCTGCTTGATTTTCGTACCGTTCATGTATTCGAAATCCGCATGCAATTGCAGATCCTTGGCCACTGACAGAGACAAGCCTGCACCCAACTCAGCCCGAGTGCCCTGCAGGTCATTCCTGAAGCTGTTGCCATTGACCTTGACTTCATTGTCACGGGCAAACTCGTGAGCCAGTGCCACCTTGACGTAAGGGCTCACCCATTGATTACGATGTTCGACCGTGGTCCCCACTTTACCGAGCAGTGAACGGGTCGTGGCACTGTGCGCCTGCAATCCGCTATCCAGGTTGAGAGACTTGCCCTGCACGGCGACCGCTGAAACCTGAACAAAGGGCTCGACGAACAGGCGCTCTGTCAGTTGAACCTCGCGACCGGCCTCCAGCGAAGCCCCCACACCATAATTGCGATACGTACCTTTGGCTTTGGTTGAGTTGCTCATCACGACGTCAGCGCGGTTCTGGAACTGATTGAGCTTGAGCAAACCGTCGACGTAGTAACCATCACTGCCCATCCAGGTACCGTCCCCCCCCACATAGAAGCTCTGGACAGTACCCGCAGAACCGCGAGCCTGCGACAGGCCGGACTTGCTGTGCCCCGCCAGCAGGCCGACCATCAGCACCCCGTCGCTACTGTCCAGCGGAGTGTCCGCGCCCAGGGAAAACCCGGCCTGGTTTTGCTTGTATCTCAGCCCATCGCTGCCCGCGACCTGATGCTTGTTACCGTAGCCGAGCATCCAGCCACCCCCCTGCCCACTGCTTCGCACCTCATTCATACGACTGCGCAAGGCGCTCATCTCGCCATACCAGACAGTTGGGGCACTGCTGAACAATGCCTGGACGCTTCGGGTTGCAGGGCTCACCTCACGACCGCCGCTGACCAGAAACCAGTCGTCGCCCAGGCGCTCTACACCGTAGGAGTAAGCACCAAGGTCAACACGCTCGCCGACCACATTGAACACGGCGTCACCGCCTTCGGTGTGGACGACTTGCACAGGATCAAAGCCGGCGGGTGGCTCGATGCCGCTGTTATGAATATTCAACCGATGGCGGCCGCTGGCTTGACCGTTCACCGCAAGAAAGTCAGCTCGGCGGTTGTTTATATCCAGCTTCAGCCCAAAGTCACCATTGCCCGACAACTCGCCGACGGTTAACCGGTGAAAGCCTTCGAACCCTGCGAAATTAACCGCCCCGCCGCCAAGCACCAGCGACTCGACGTTGCTGTTACCCGTGATGTTCCAGCCGACGCCCGCATCAAGTTGCAGGCTCCGGACATCGGCCATTTGACCGGTAAAGCGCGTCCCGTTCTGCAAGCGAACATTGACCAGAGAGCCTTCAGGAATGGTCATGTTGCCGTGTAAAAAACTGCCATCCACTACGAGATCCAGCCCACTGCCAAGCTTCACGCCGAGCAACTCACCCGTGCCATTGTTGGCCGACAAGGTGGAGCCATTACTCACCGTCACCAGGGCCTCTGATGCGCCTTCAACATTTATTACCGGGCCATTGGTGCTGCTTATGTACGCACCACCGATATCGACCGTGTTGCCCAGACCGCTGATGTTAATCCCCACCCCGTCTTGCGACTGGATCGAACCGCCATTGACTGCCAGGCTACCGCCACTGAGTTGCGCCCCAACAGCCCCGGAGCCACTGACCTTGACCTGGGAGTTAGTGAGTTCAACCCGGCCGCCGCTTTCAACCCGGACACCCGCCGAACCGCCACCAAAGGTTTGGACATAACTGTCACTCAGCTTCACCAGACTATTGGCACCGCTGGCGGAGACACCATGGGACTCGTCTCCATACGTGGTGATCGAAGAGCCACGGCTTAGATCAATGGAGGAGCCAGTGCCCGCGAAAACCCCCAGGGATTGATCTCCGTAAGTGTTGATTGAACTTCGACTCAAGTTTACAGAGGCTTCGCTTAGTGCTCTGACCCCAAAGGCACCATTACCCTCTGTGCTAATGGCAAGGTCGGCACCCTTAAACTCGCTTCTCAGCCAGTTCATAATTCCGTGACTCCCATCCCCCTTGGTCGTAATGGAGGCCGAGCCAAGGTTGAATTGGGAGTACCTGAGGAGCTGGATCCCAAAGGCACCATCGCCCATGGTGACTACATGGGCTTTTTCTACATCAGCCTTGGCGTAGTCATATGCATACATTCCGAGAGCATGTTCACCCCACGTGGTAATTGCCAAATCACCCGTGGAGTTGAATTTGCTGTCTTGGCCGCCAACAAACACACCGAACGAGTACACGCCGGAGGTCACTAAGCTCATGTTGTGGGCGTCAACTTTGCCGCCGGTCTCGGCCGCAAGGCCGAACATGGCATATCCTGTCGTTTCGATGCCCCTATCACTGACACTGACTTGCGCGCCATTTTCAGCAACGACACGATCATCGTCGGCTGCCTGTATCTGCGCACTTGAGAACAACAGTGGCTGGCTGACCGCCAGCACCAGAAGGGATTGACGGGTTAAAGGGGATTGAGGCATCTGATTACACTCTCTTGTTGTTGAGCCTTGGTTCGCAAAGGGCTCACAGCATGAAAATAATCAGCAATCCGACATATAAGTCTTATCTTTAAAGCCTGTAGGAATTAACGCCATGTTTTTAACCACCGTTGACACCTGACAGTCCGGGCGCCTGCAGGGATTTGGCGTCAATTGGCGCTCAACCACTGCGCAATCTTGTCCGCCGCATCATCCAGATGCTGCTCATGGGTAAACCCCGAGGCCTTTAACGGCTTGAGGTCGTGATCTCCTGACACCAGCCACAACACTTCAATACCAGGCGCCAGCGTGTAGGCCTCCACCGCCTCTCGATTGCCCAAGGCATCACGCTCACCTTGCACGAACAAGGTGGGCGTCTTGAGCTCAGCCAGGTGTGCCACACGGGGTTTTTCCGGTTTGCCGCTCGCGTAGAACGGATAACCCAGGCACACCAGCCCATCTGCGTGCAATTCATCCGCCAGCATACTGGCCATACGCCCGCCCATTGACTTGCCGCCAATGACCAATGGCCCAGCGACATGCCGTCGCACCTCGCTAAACACTTCACGCCAGCATTCGAGCAATTTGGCCTGCTGATTTGGAGGCCTTTTGCCACCATCGAGGCGTCGTTGTGCCATGTATGGGAACTCGAAGCGCAACACGCTCACCCCGCGTGCAGCAAGGCGTTCAGCCATTCCGTCCATCCAGATGCTGTCCATCGGCGCACCCGCACCGTGAGCCAGGATCAGTGTCGCGGATGAGGCTCCACAGGCGCCATTCCACAACCAGCCCCGCTGTTCCACGCACTGCAGCCATTGATCCCCGTCAATACCGACCTTGCCTGCTACACCCATGCTTGCCTCGCTTTTAGTCTGCCTATAACTCCAGGCGTGCCTTTGTATTCGCCTGAACCGTGGATGGGGAACCATGAACACTTCTACAAGTACCGCCTACAACTACAAGGTGGTCCGCCAATTTGCCATTATGACGGTGGTTTGGGGCATCGTCGGTATGGGGCTCGGCGTTTTTCTCGCCGCGCAGTTGGTCTGGCCAGAACTCAACTTCAATTTGCCTTGGACCAGTTTCGGGCGTCTGCGCCCTTTGCACACGAACGCCGTCATTTTTGCCTTCGGCGGCTGCGCCTTGTTCGCCGCCTCGTTCTACTCGGTGCAACGCACCTGCCAGGCCACGCTGTTCTCGCCCAAGATTGCGGCGTTTACCTTCTGGGGCTGGCAACTGGTGATTGTGCTCGCGGCCATCAGCCTGCCGCTGGGCTACACCAGTTCCAAGGAATACGCCGAGCTGGAATGGCCGATCGACATTTTGATCACCATCGTCTGGGTCGCATACGCCATCGTGTTCTTCGGCACGATCATGAAGCGCAAGACCAAGCACATTTACGTGGGCAACTGGTTCTTCGGCGCCTTCATCGTGACCGTGGCCATTTTGCACATCGTCAATAACCTGGAAATCCCGGTCAGCTTCACCAAGTCCTACTCGCTCTACGGTGGCACCACTGACGCCATGGTGCAGTGGTGGTACGGGCATAACGCTGTGGGCTTTTTCCTGACCGCGGGCTTTTTGGGGATGATGTACTACTTCGTGCCTAAACAGGCCGAACGTCCGATCTACTCCTATCGCCTGTCCATCGTGCACTTCTGGGCGCTGATCACCCTGTACATCTGGGCCGGCCCTCACCACTTGCACTACACCGCGCTGCCGGACTGGGCCCAGTCGCTGGGCATGGTGATGTCGCTGATTCTGCTGGCACCGAGCTGGGGCGGCATGATCAACGGCATGATGACCCTCTCGGGCGCCTGGCATAAGTTGCGCAGCGACCCGATCCTGCGCTTCCTCGTGGTGTCACTGGCGTTCTACGGCATGTCGACCTTTGAAGGCCCGATGATGGCGATCAAGACCGTCAACGCCCTCTCCCACTACACCGACTGGACCATCGGCCACGTACACGCCGGTGCGTTGGGCTGGGTAGCGATGATCTCGATCGGCGCGCTGTATCACATGATCCCGAAAATCTTCGGTCGCCCGCAGATGTACAGCATGGGCCTGATCAACGCGCACTTCTGGCTGGCCACTATCGGCACCGTGCTCTACATCGCTTCGATGTGGGTCAACGGCATTGCTCAAGGCCTGATGTGGCGCGCAGTCAACGAAGACGGAACGCTGACCTACTCCTTCGTCGAAACCCTGGTGGCCAGCCATCCGGGCTATGTCGTACGACTGGTCGGTGGTGCGATCTTCTTCAGCGGCATGTTGCTGATGGCTTACAACACTTGGCGCACCGTGCGTAACGCCGAGCCCGCTGAAGTCGTAGCCGCCGCGCAGATGGCCTGAGGAGTTGGCAATGAAACACGAAGTCATTGAAAAAAATATCGGCCTGATGCTGTTGCTGATGATCCTGTGCGTGAGTGTGGGTGGCCTGACGCAAATCGTCCCTTTGTTCTTCGAGGACGTGACCAACACCCCGGTGGAGGGCATGAAGCCTTACACCGCGCTGCAACTGGAAGGTCGCGACATTTATATCCGCGAAGGCTGCGTGCAGTGTCACTCGCAGATGATCCGCCCGTTCCGCGCCGAGACCGAGCGTTACGGTCACTACTCGGTCGCCGGTGAAAGCGTGTGGGATCACCCGTTCCTGTGGGGCTCCAAGCGCACCGGGCCGGACCTGGCCCGTGTCGGCGGCCGTTACTCCGATGACTGGCACCGCGCGCATTTGTACAACCCGCGCAACGTCGTGCCCGAGTCGAAGATGCCAGCGTACCCGTGGCTGGTGGAGGCCCCGGTAGACAGCAGCCATACCGAGAAAAAACTTGAAGTGATGCGCACCCTGGGCGTGCCGTACACCGACGAAGACATCGCCAACGCCAAGCAGTCGGTGCAAGGCAAAACCGAGATGGACGCGTTGGTGGCCTATCTGCAAGTGCTCGGCACTGCCATCAAGAGCAAGAGGTAAGTCATGGTCTTCGAGATGAGTAGTGGAATGATTCGCGGCCTGGGCACCGTGGTGGTGGCCGTGGCGTTTATCGGTCTGGCCTTGTGGGTGTTCAGCCCGCGACGCAAATCGGAGTTTGAAGACGCGACCTTACTGCCATTCAAGGACGATCCAGAGGCGATTCAACACGTCGAGCAAGAACAAGCGTCTAGGAGTAACAAAGCATGACCACCTTCTGGAGTCTTTATATATGCGTGCTGACCATTGGCACGTTGATCGGCCTGACCTGGCTGCTGGTCAGTACGCGCAAGGGTGAAACCAAAAGCGATACCGTCGAGACCATGGGCCACAGCTTCGATGGCATCGAGGAGTACGACAACCCGCTGCCGCAATGGTGGTTCATGTTGTTCGTCGGCACGCTGGTGTTTGCGGTGGGGTATTTGATCCTTTACCCGGGCCTGGGCAACTGGAAAGGCCTGCTGCCCGGTTATGAAAATGGCTGGACCGGCGCCAATGAATGGCAGAAGGAAATGGACAAGGCGGATGCCAGGTTCGGGCCGATCTTCGCCAAATACGCTGCCATGCCGGTGGAGCAAGTCGCGCAGGATCCGGCCGCACTGAAAATGGGGGGGCGCCTGTTTGCCTCCAACTGCTCGGTGTGCCACGGCTCGGATGCCAAAGGCGCTTTCGGCTTCCCGAATCTGGCCGACAACACCTGGCGCTGGGGCGGCGATGCCGACACCATCAAGGCCACCATCATGGGCGGACGTATTGCCGCGATGCCGGCCTGGGGTGAAGTATTGGGCGAAGCCGGGGTCAAGAACGTCGCAGCCTATGTGCGTCACGACCTGGCGGGCCTGCCATTGCCGCAAGACACTTCGGTGGATCTGGCGGCGGGCAAGCAAGCCTATGACACCACTTGCGTGGCTTGCCACGGGGCAAACGGCAAGGGCATGCAGCTGATGGGCGCGCCGGACCTGACCCAACCTGCGGGCTTTATCTACGGCACCAGCCTGGCGCAATTGCAGCAAACCATTCGCCACGGTCGCCAGGGTCACATGCCTGCGCAAAACGAGTTGCTGGGCAACGACAAGGTGCAGTTACTGGCGGCATACGTGTTCAGCTTGTCACATGGTAATCAAGAGGAAAAAACAGCCGAATAATTACCAGACATTTCCTGCCGCATCATTTTGGTGCGGCAGTTCCCGCCTCAAAGCGCGACCAAGTGTCGCACCTCTTTCTAGTCCGTTATTGCTCTCCCGCCATTCAGGACTAAGCTCTTGTCTTGCGTGATCGGGATTTTCCCGGCTCTACGTCAAGTGAAATTAATCGGTAAGTTGAAGGGCACTGTTACGGGCCACACTAGTGGGTTTACAACGGCTGTCGTCCATTGCGAAGTTCGCCATGCTCTCGCCATGCCTTACCCCCACTTGAACCTGCCCGCTTCTCCCCCTTCGGTTTTGCCCTCCGCGCGGCATTTTAGAGAGGTCCGTTTGACCTTACTCCCCGCATGGAAAGGCCGCAGAATAAGCCTTGGAAAGCATTGACCGGGGTCATGCTTCGTTGCAATACCCCTACGCTTTATACATACTTGCGACCGATTTTTATCCTAATAAAACACCTAAACCGTGGAACCTTAGAATGAGCACAGCAATCAGTCCGACTGCTTATAACTATAAGGTAGTCCGCCAGTTCGCCATCATGACGGTGGTCTGGGGGATCCTTGGCATGGGGCTCGGGGTTTTCATCGCGTCACAGCTTGTGTGGCCTGAATTGAACCTTGGCCTTGAATGGACGACCTTCGGCCGTCTTCGCCCCCTGCATACCAACCTTGTGATCTTTGCCTTTGGTGGCTGTGCATTGTTTGGCACCTCTTACTACGTCGTGCAGCGCACCTGCCAAACGCGACTGATCTCCGACACGCTCGCCTCGTTTACCTTCTGGGGTTGGCAGGCAGTGATCATCGGCGCGATCATCACGTTGCCGATGGGTTACACCACGAGCAAAGAATACGCAGAGCTGGAATTGCCTTTGGCAATCCTGCTGGCGATCGTCTGGGTGGTCTACGCCATTGTGTTCTTCGGAACCATTACCAAGCGTAAAACCAAGCATATCTATGTCGGCAACTGGTTCTACGGTGCCTTCATTCTCGTGACGGCAATGCTGCACATCGTCAACCACGCCTCCCTGCCAGTGAGCTTCTTCAAGTCTTACTCGGCATACGCCGGTGCGACAGACGCCATGATCCAGTGGTGGTATGGCCACAACGCGGTAGGTTTCTTCCTGACGACTGGCTTCCTGGGCATGATGTACTACTTCGTGCCGAAACAGGCCGAGCGCCCGATCTACTCGTATCGCCTGTCCATCGTGCACTTCTGGGCGCTGATCACCCTCTATATCTGGGCAGGTCCGCACCACTTGCACTACACCGCTCTGCCGGACTGGGCCCAGTCGCTGGGCATGGCAATGTCGATCATCCTGCTGGCTCCAAGCTGGGGCGGCATGATCAACGGCATGATGACCCTCTCTGGCGCATGGCATAAGTTGCGCACGGACCCGATCCTGCGCTTCCTCGTTGTGTCCCTGGCCTTCTACGGCATGTCGACCTTCGAAGGCCCGATGATGGCAATCAAGACCGTCAACGCGCTGTCGCACTACACCGACTGGACCATCGGCCACGTACATGCCGGTGCACTGGGCTGGGTTGCGATGATTTCGATCGGCGCCATGTACCACATGATCCCGAAAGTCTATGGCCAAAAGCAGATGTACAGCACCGGCCTGATCAACGTGCACTTCTGGCTGGCAACAATCGGTACCGTGCTTTACATCGCTTCGATGTGGGTCAACGGCATCACACAGGGCCTGATGTGGCGTGCAATCAACGACG
Organism: Pseudomonas sp. MF06569; assembly: GCF_059862735.1. Classification (NCBI taxonomy): domain Bacteria; kingdom Pseudomonadati; phylum Pseudomonadota; class Gammaproteobacteria; order Pseudomonadales; family Pseudomonadaceae; genus Pseudomonas; species Pseudomonas sp. MF06569. The sequence goes on from NZ_JCBCUZ010000012.1 coordinate 86,740, forward strand.
ACGGGACGCTGACCTACTCGTTCGTGGAAGCACTGCAAGCCAGTCACCCCGGCTTTATCGTTCGCGCCCTGGGCGGTGCCATTTTCGCCAGCGGCATGCTGTTCATGGCCTACAACGTGTTCCGCACCGTGCGTGCCTCGAACCCGGCAGAAGCTGAAGCGGCGAGCAAGATTGCTGTAGTTGGAGCTCACTGATGATCAAGCACGATACAATCGAGAAGAATATTGGCCTGATGGCTTTCTTCATGGTCATCGCCGTGAGCATTGGCGGCCTGACCCAAATCGTTCCGCTGTTCTTCCAGGACGTGACCAACACTCCGGTCGAGGGCATGAAGCCACGCACCGCGCTGGAACTGGAAGGCCGTGATATCTATATCGCCAACGGCTGTGTCGGCTGCCACTCGCAGATGATCCGTCCGTTCCGTGCCGAAACCGAACGTTACGGTCACTACTCCGTTGCCGGTGAAAGCGTCTGGGACCACCCGTTCCTGTGGGGCTCCAAGCGTACCGGTCCGGACCTGGCCCGCGTTGGCGGCCGCTACTCCGATGACTGGCAGCGTGCGCATTTGTACAACCCGCGCAACGTTGTGCCCGAGTCGATCATGCCGGCGTACCCGTTCCTCGTAGAGCGCAAGCTGGACGGCAAGGACACCGCGAAAAAAATGGAAGTCTTGCGCGAGCTCGGCGTTCCTTACACCGACGAAGACATCGCCGGTGCCAAGGATGCTGTGAAGGGCAAAACTGAAATGGACGCACTGGTGGCTTACCTCCAGGGCTTGGGCACCATCATCAAAAGCAAACGGTGATCTGAATGGATATCGGGATGATTCGTGGCCTGGGCACTGTCGTTGTGATGGTGGCTTTTATCGGTTTGGCCTTGTGGGTATTCAGCCCGCGACGCAAGTCAGAATTTGACGACGCTACCTTGTTGCCGTTCAAGGATGATCCCGAAGCCATCAAGCACGTCGAGCAAGAGCAAGCTTCTAGGAGTAACAAAGAATGACTACGTTCTGGAGTCTGTACGTTACAGTCCTCACTCTGGGTACCATCTTCGCCTTGACCTGGCTGTTGCTGGCCACCCGCAAGGGCCAGCGCAGCGAGCAGACCGACGAGAAAGTCGGGCACGCTTACGACGGGATCGAAGAGTACGACAACCCAATGCCTAAATGGTGGTTCATGCTGTTTGTCGGCACCGTCATTTTCGCCCTCGGCTACCTCGTTCTGTACCCGGGCCTGGGTAACTGGAAAGGCCTGCTGCCGGGCTACCAGTACCTGGACACCAAAGAGCAAACCCAGTTTGCCAATGGCCAGACCGGCTGGACCGGCGTTCACGAGTGGGAAAAGGAAATGGCCAAATCGGACGCCAAGTTTGGCCCGATCTTCGCCAAGTTCGCTGCCATGCCCATTGAAGAAGTCGCCAAGGATCCGCAAGCACTGAAAATGGGCGGCCGTCTGTTCGCGTCCAACTGCTCGGTGTGCCACGGCTCCGACGCCAAGGGTGCCTACGGCTTCCCGAACCTGACCGACGCCGACTGGCGCTGGGGCGGTACGCCTGCCGACATCAAGACCACCATCATGGCCGGCCGTCACGCCGTCATGCCGGGCTGGTCCGAAGTGATTGGCGAGCAAGGCGTCAGCGACGTAGCTGCCTACGTACTGACCAGTCTGGATGGCCGTAAATTGCCGGAAGGTGCGAAAGCCGACCCTGCCAAGGGCAAGGAGCTTTTCGCTACCAACTGTGCGGTGTGCCACGGTCCGGAAGGTAAAGGTAACCCGCTGATGGGTGCACCGAACCTGACTCACCCCGGGGCGTTCATCTACGGTTCGAGCTTCGCTCAACTGCAGCAGACCATCCGTTACGGCCGTCAGGGCCAGATGCCTGCACAGGCTGACCTGCAAGGGAACGACAAGGTTCACTTGCTGGCTGCCTACGTTTACAGCCTGTCCCATGGCGATGAAGCCAAGACAGACGAATAACGCAGACGTCTGAATGCAGCAAAAAATGGCCCCGCCAACGAGAGTTGGCGGGGCCATTTTGTTTCAGGATCCGGCAAGCTGTTGCAGCGCCCGCCCAAAAGGTAGTAACGTTTCTACATTGTATTTTCAAGGGAGGAGCAGCCCATGTCCATCACGACCATTTCAAGCCGCGACTTCAACCAGGACACAAGTGGTGCCAAAAAAGCAGCCCAGAATGGGCCGGTTTACATCACCGATCGTGGTCGTCCCGCCCATGTACTGCTATGCATGGAAGAGTACCAACGACTGACCGGATTGAACGCCAGCATTGTCGACCTGCTCGTCATGCCGGAGCCAGCGGTTGAATTCGAACCCGAACGCGCAATTATCACGCCGCGCCCAGTGGACTTCTAATGTTCCTGCTCGATACCAACGTCATCTCTGAACTGCGCAAACCCCAGGCCAATCCCGGCGTGGTGGCCTGGGCCAGCACTGTCCCGGCCTACCGGCTGTACATCTCGGCGATTAGCCTGCTTGAAATCGAAACCGGCATCCTGCGCCTGGAGCGGCGCGACCCTGCGCAAGCCGTACCGTTGCGCAACTGGCTGGACAACCATGTCATCCCTGCCTTTGCCGGACGCGTTCTGTCAGTGGATGGCAGCGTTGCCCGACGATGCGCCCGCCTCCACGTGCCTGACCGCAGCAATGAGAGTGATGCCCTGATCGCTGCCACGGCATTGGTTCACGACATGACCGTCGTCACCCGCAACACGAAGGATTTCGCCTTCAGCGGTGCCTCCCTGCTCAACCCTTGGGAACTCTGATTCAAGGCTGCGCGCAACTCACCCGCTGCCTTAAGTCAATTGATCCATGTCATGACTTGTTACAACTCCTATACCAACTTCTTCTTTTCCGGAACGCGACCAAAGGTCGCACCCTTGAGCTAGAGTCACAGGCGTATCATTACGTTACTGCAACACCTTCTGACCGCGGTCGGCATGTACTGACCGAGGCATTTTCCACTGCCGTGGGACGCACTAATGAGCAATCAGATTCCTGTACACGACGTCACTCCGCCTGGCAAAAAAACCACTGAAAGCACCGATCTGTACGCAGCCCGGGAAAAAATCTACACCCGTGCCTTCACCGGCCTTTTCCGCAACCTGCGCATTGGTGGCGGCGCCCTCCTGTTTCTGCTGTATTTCGGCACGGTGTGGCTCAACTGGGGCGGCCACCAGGCTGTCTGGTGGAACCTTCCCGAGCGTAAATTCTTTATTTTTGGTGCCACTTTCTGGCCACAGGATTTCATCCTCCTGTCCGGACTGTTGATCGTCGCCGCCTTTGGTTTGTTTTTTATTACCGTTTACGCCGGGCGTGTGTGGTGCGGCTACACCTGCCCGCAAAGCGTCTGGACCTGGGTGTTCATGTGGTGCGAAAAGGTCACCGAAGGCGACCGCAACCAACGCATCAAGCTCGACAAGGCGCCGATGAGCGCCAACAAGTTCCTGCGCAAGCTGAGCAAGCACAGCCTGTGGCTGTTGATCGGCTTTGTCACCGGCATGACCTTTGTCGGTTACTTCTCGCCGATTCGTGAATTGGTCATCGACTTCTTTACCGGCCAGGCCGATGGCTGGGCGTACTTCTGGGTCGGCTTCTTCACCCTCGCGACCTACGGAAACGCGGGCTGGCTGCGTGAGCAGGTGTGCATTTACATGTGCCCGTACGCTCGCTTCCAGAGCGTGATGTTTGATAAAGACACCCTGATCGTTTCATACGACCCCCGTCGCGGCGAACTCCGCGGGCCACGCAAAAAAGATGCGGACTACAAGGCTCAAGGCCTGGGCGATTGCATTGACTGCACCATGTGCGTGCAGGTATGCCCCACCGGGATTGATATACGGGACGGCCTGCAGATCGAGTGCATCGGCTGCGCCGCGTGTATCGACGCCTGCGACAGCATCATGGACAAAATGAACTACCCCCGCGGCCTGATCAGCTACACCACCGAACACAACCTTTCAGGCCAGAAAACCCAGAAGCTGCGCCCGCGTCTGATTGGTTACGCCCTGGTATTGCTGACCATGATGGGGTTGCTGGCAGCCGCCTTCTTTACCCGCACACTGGTCGGTTTCGACGTCAGCAAAGACCGCGTGCTCTACCGCGAAAACGCTGAAGGCCGCATCGAAAACGTCTACAGCCTCAAGATCATGAACAAGGATCAGCAAGACCATACCTACGTGCTGGACGCCACCGGCCTGCCCGACCTCAAGCTGCAAGGCAAACGCGAAATCAAGGTCGCGGCCGGCGATATCGTCAGCCTGCCGGTCGAGCTGTCGATTGCCCCCGAGAAGCTGCCATCCAGTACCAACGAGGTGTTCTTCATCCTCAAGGACGCCGACAACAACGACATCAACGTTAAAGCCAAGAGCCGATTCATCGGCCCACAAATCAGATAAGAGAATTCGACATGCCCGCAGCAAAAGCCTCCAGCCCCTGGTACAAGCATATTTGGCCGTGGATCATCATTGCCATCCTCGCCTGTTCGGTGACCCTGACCCTGTCGATGGTCACTATTGCCGTGAACAACCCGGACCACCTGGTTAACGACAATTACTACGAGGCCGGCAAAGGCATCAACCGCTCCCTTGACCGTGAATTGCTGGGCCAGACCCTGCAACTCAAAGCCAGGCTGCGTCTGGACGAGATGACCGGCGAAGTGGTGCTGCTGCTGGAAGGCAACAGCAAGCCCCAGGTCCTGGAACTGAACCTGATCTCCCCGACCCAACCCGAAAAAGACCGCAAAATCAGCCTGAGCCAGAGCGCTTCGGAGCCAGGGCGCTACATCGGCCAACTGGATGACAAGATCGAAGGTCGCCGCTTCGTCGAGTTGATGGGCGTTGAAGACGGCCATACGTGGCGCCTGTTTGAAGAAGAACTGGTCGGCCACGACAAGGACCTGCTGCTGGGCGACGAGCCGCTGCAAGGCGCTGAAGACCACAACAAGAAGTAACCTCTTTGCGATCAAGCCCGCCGCCACCGCTATGGCAGCGGACTTGATCGCGATGACGTATTTCCCGGCGACACCATATCGCGATAGACCGCCATGACCTCTCCCGTACCCTGCTATCACTGCGCCCTGCCCGTTCCGCCGGGCAGCCGGTTTACCGCCGTTGTCCTGGGCGAAGTTCGCGAGTTCTGCTGCCCGGGCTGCCAGGCGGTGGCCGAGGCCATCGTGGCGGGCGGCCTCGAGAGCTACTACCAGCACCGCAGCGAGGCGTCAGCCAACCCTGACGCCCTGCCCGTGCAACTGGTAGAAGAACTGGCACTGTATGACCGCCCCGACGTGCAAAAACCATTTGTGCGACACGAGGGTGCGCAGGCCCAAACCACCCTGCTGATCGAAGGCATCAGCTGCGCGGCCTGTGGCTGGCTGATTGAGAAACACCTGCGCAGCCTGCCTGCCGTGAGCGAAGCCCGGCTCAATCTGTCCAACCATCGACTGCATGTAAGCTGGGACACGAACCAACTGGCGCTGAGCGCCATCCTGAGCGAACTGCGTCATATCGGTTATGCCGCACACCCTTACCAGGCCGATCGTGCCACTGAACAACTGGCCAGCGAAAACCGCCTGGCCCTGCGCCAACTGGGTGTCGCCGGGCTGCTGTGGTTTCAGGCAATGATGGCAACGATGGCCACCTGGCCCGAATTCAATATCGACCTCAGCCCCGAGATGCACACCATCCTGCGCTGGGTTGCGCTGTTTCTGACCACCCCCATTGTGTTCTACAGCTGTGCACCCTTCTTCAAAGGTGCCATGCGCGACCTGCGCACCCGCCATCTGACCATGGATGTGTCGGTGTCCCTGGCCATCGGCGGGGCCTACATCGCCGGAATCTGGACCGCCATCACCGGCGTCGGCGAGCTGTATTTCGACGCGGTCGGCATGTTTGCCCTGTTCTTGCTGGCCGGGCGCTACCTCGAGCGCCGTGCCCGCGAGCGCACTGCTGCCGCCACTGCACAACTGGTCAACCTGCTACCCGCCTCCTGCCTGCGCCTGACTGACGACGGCCAAAGCGAGCGCATCCTGCTGACCGAGCTTAAAGTCGGCGACAAGGTACTGGTCCACCCCGGCGCGATCCTTCCGGCAGACGGCAAAATTCTTGATGGCCAATCAAGCATCGATGAATCCCTGCTGACCGGCGAGTATCTGCCGCAACCCCGCTGCATCGGCGACGCCGTGACGGCGGGCACCCTGAATGTCGAAGGCGCCCTGACCATTGAAGTCATGGCCCTCGGCCAGGACACCCGCCTGTCCGCCATCGTCCGGTTGCTGGATCGCGCTCAAAGCGAAAAACCGCGTCTGGCCGAAATTGCCGACAGGGCCGCGCAATGGTTCTTGCTGTTCTCGTTGATCGCAGCGGCCGGGATCGGCTTGCTGTGGTGGCAACTGGATCCATCGCGGGCCTTCTGGATTGTCCTGGCGATGTTGGTGGCTACCTGTCCTTGCGCTCTGTCCCTCGCAACCCCCACTGCACTCACTGCCGCAACCGGCACGCTGCACAAACTGGGTCTACTGCTGACCCGCGGCCATGTGATCGAGGGACTTAACCAGATCGACACCGTGATTTTCGACAAGACCGGCACACTGACGGAAGGTCGCCTGGCGCTACGGGCCATTCGCCCCTTGAGCGACCTGGACAGCGATCAGTGCCTGGCCCTCGCGGCAGCCCTCGAAAACCGCTCCGAACACCCCATTGCCCGCGCTTTTGGCCGTGCCCCGCAAGCCGCAGAGGAAGTCCACAGCACGCCGGGCCTGGGCCTTGAAGGACGGGTTGGGGAACAGCATTTGCGCATCGGCCAGCCGGGTTTTGTCTGCGAGCTGAGCCAGTGCCAGGTCCCGACCATGCCGGATGAACCCGGGCAATGGTTATTGCTGGGTAATGGCGAGGGCGCTCTGGCCTGGTTTGTTCTGGATGACCGCCTGCGCGAGGATGCCCCCGCGTTGCTGGCCGCGTGCAAGGCACGAGGCTGGCGGACGCTGCTGCTCTCGGGAGACAGCTCGCCGATGGTCGCCAGCGTGGCCGCCGAACTGGGGATCGATGAAGCCCGGGGCGGGTTGCGCCCGGACGACAAGCTGCAAATATTGCAACAGCTCCATGCACAGGGGCGCAAGGTGCTGATGCTGGGTGACGGGGTCAACGATGTCCCGGTACTCGCCGCTGCCGATATCAGCGTGGCAATGGGGTCGGCCACGGACCTGGCCAAGACCAGTGCCGATGCAGTACTGCTCTCCAATCGCCTGGGCGCCCTGGTGCAAGCCTTCAGCCTGGCACGACGCACTCGCCGCGTGATCATCGAGAACCTGTTGTGGGCTGGCCTGTACAATGGCCTTATGCTGCCATTTGCCGCACTGGGCTGGATCACGCCGATCTGGGCCGCCATCGGCATGTCGGTCAGCTCGTTGACCGTGGTGCTCAATGCCTTGCGCCTGACGCGCACGCCTGGCGTGGCACCTGCCTGTGCCACGCCACACACCCGCCCGCTTCCGGCCTGACCGGTTGCCTGGAGCCTATATGCCAGCGCTATACGTCATGATTCCTGCGGCCTTGCTGATTGTCGCCATCGCCATCTACATCTTTTTCTGGGCCGTGGACAGCGGCCAGTACGACGATCTGGACAGCCCGGCCCACAGCATCCTGTTCGACGACCAGGACCCGCAACACACCGCAGCGGTCGAAGAAGCCAGGAACCAGCATCCGGAGTCGATCACCGACACCGACAAAAAAACGCCACCCCATGCTTGAGTTGGCGCCACTGCTGGTCTCGGCCGTCATTTTGGGCCTGCTCGGCGGCGGGCATTGCCTGGGCATGTGTGGCGGCCTGATGGGTGCGCTGACTCTTGCCATCCCCAAAGAGCAGCGCAGCCGACGCTTCAGGTTGTTGCTGGCCTACAACCTTGGGCGAATTCTCAGCTATGCCACGGCGGGACTGCTGCTGGGGATGGCAGGCTGGGCAGTGGCCAACAGCCCCGCAGCCATGTTCATGCGCATCCTGGCCGGGCTACTGCTGATTTGCATGGGCCTGTACCTGGCTGGCTGGTGGAGCGGCCTGACCCGGATTGAGAGCCTGGGGCGCGGCCTGTGGCGGCATATCCAGCCCGTGGCCACCCGCTTGTTACCCGTGTCGAGCCTGCCGCGGGCATTGCTGCTGGGTGCGCTCTGGGGCTGGCTGCCCTGCGGATTGGTGTACAGCACGTTGATCTGGTCAGCCAGCCAGGGCAGCGCGATCGACAGTGCATTGCTGATGCTTGCGTTTGGCCTGGGCACCTGGCCCGTACTGCTGGCTACCGGCCTGGCTGCCGAGCGGGTGACTGCATTGCTGCGTAAACGCAGCGTGCGCATGACCGGAGGGCTGCTGGTCGTCCTGTTCGGCATCTGGACCCTGCCCGGCCCGCATCAGCATTGGTTGATGGGGCATTAAATCAAGCACCTTGTAGTCGCTGCCGCAGGCTGCGATGGACTGCGTAGCAGGCCTGGTTTTTGAAGGCCCTGCGGTCCTTATCGCAGCCTGCGGCAGCGACTACAGGGACTAAGCCAAATCACAGCCCTTGATGCAAATCAAGATGCAACATCGACTCACCCCCTAGACTCCTGTGCATTGCCAGCCATCCCAGGGGAATGCCCGCATGCTCGACGCCATTCGTTGGGACCCAGATTTGATCCGCCGCTACGATCTGGCGGGTCCGCGCTACACCTCGTATCCGACAGCGATGCAGTTCAACAATCAGGTCAGCCCGTTCGACCTGCTGCACGCCCTGCGCGAAAGCCGCAAGGCACTGCGCCCGCTGTCGCTGTATGTACACGTGCCGTTCTGCGCCAACATTTGCTATTACTGCGCCTGCAACAAGGTCATCACCAAAGACCGTGGCCGGGCACAGCCCTACCTGCAAAGGCTTGAGCAAGAAATCCAGATGATTGCCTGTCACCTCGACCCAAAACAAAAGGTCGAGCAACTGCACTTTGGTGGCGGCACGCCTACTTTCCTCAGTCACGACGAATTGCGCCATTTGATGGCCACGCTGCGTCAGCACTTCAATCTGCTGGACGATGACTCAGGTGATTACGGCATTGAAATCGACCCGCGGGAAGCCGACTGGTCGACCATGGGCCTGTTGCGTGAACTGGGCTTCAACCGGGTCAGTATCGGCCTGCAGGACCTCGATCCAGACGTACAGCGTGCCGTCAATCGCCTGCAAAGCCTGGAAGAAACACGGGCGGTGATCGATGCCGCACGCACCCTGCAGTTTCGCTCGATCAATATCGACCTGATCTACGGTTTGCCCAAGCAAACCCCCGAGGCCTTTGCGCGAACCGTTGACGAAGTGATCAGCTTGCAGCCGGATCGCCTGTCAGTGTTCAACTATGCCCACTTGCCTGAACGTTTCATGCCTCAGCGCCGGATCAATACTAACGACCTGCCCTCGCCTGCCGCGAAGCTGCAGATGCTGGAGCGCACCATCGAGCAACTGACGGGCGCCGGATATCGCTACATCGGCATGGATCACTTCGCGCTGCCGGACGATGAACTGGCAATTGCCCAGGAAGAGTCAACTCTGCAGCGCAACTTTCAGGGCTACACCACCCACGGTCATTGCGACCTGATCGGGCTTGGCGTCTCGGCCATCAGCCAGATTGGTGATCTTTATTGCCAGAACGACAGCGACCTGGCGAGCTATCAGCACACCCTGGCCAGCGACCAGCTCGCCACCCACCGTGGCCTGCTGTGCAATCAGGACGATCGCATCCGCCGGGCAGTCATCCAGCAGATCATCTGCAATTTGCACCTGCCATTCGCAGACATCGAGCAGGCGTTCAATATCGACTTCCGTGGATATTTCGCACCTCAATGGCCGACGCTCAAAACCATGGCGGCTGACGGGCTGATTGCTCTGGACGAGCGGCAATTGACCGTATTGCCTGCCGGACGGTTACTGGTGCGCTCAGTGTGCATGGTGTTCGATGCCTACCTGGAACAGCAAACCCGCCAGCGATATTCGCGGGTGATTTAAGGTCGCGAACACGACCTCTACAGCATGAGATGAATGCACCGGTGTGGTGCGGCTGGCCTAGCCTCCCGCACTGGGGTACCCTTGCATCTTATGTGTGTTTTCCTACAAGGATTTAAGAAATGCCCGAGCCAGTAAAAGTGCGCGCTCATAACCAGGCCCACTGCAAGGACTGCAGCCTGGCACCTCTCTGCCTGCCACTTTCGTTGGACCTGGAAGACATGGACGCGCTGGAAGAAATCGTCAAGCGCGGACGTCCACTGAAAAAAGGCGAGTTTTTGTTTCGCCAAGGCGACACGTTTGGCTCGGTCTACGCCGTCCGTTCTGGCGCATTAAAAACATTCAGCCTGAGCGACAACGGTGAGGAGCAAATTACCGGCTTCCACCTGCCAAGCGAACTGGTCGGCCTTTCCGGGATGGACACGGAAACCTACCCGGTATCGGCTCAAGCGCTGGAAACCACTCCCGTGTGCGAAATCCCGTTCGAGCGCCTGGACGAGCTTTCCGTGCAACTGCCCCAGCTTCGCCGCCAGTTGATGCGTGTGATGAGCCGCGAAATTCGCGACGACCAGCAAATGATGCTGTTGCTGTCGAAAAAGACGGCCGACGAACGTATCGCCACCTTTCTGGTCAACCTGTCAGCGCGCTTTCGCGCCCGTGGTTTCTCGGCCAATCAATACCGCCTGAGCATGTCGCGCAACGAAATCGGCAACTACCTGGGCCTGGCTGTAGAGACCGTGTCCCGCGTGTTCACACGCCTGCAGGAAAACCAGCTGATCACGGCCGAAGGCAAAGAAGTGCATATCCTTGATCCGATCAAGTTGTGCGCCCTGGCGGGTGGTTCACTGGAAGTCTAAAACGGCTTGAAAGGTTATACTGGCGCGCTTAACGCACGCCAGGACACCTGATATGGTCTTCGACGATTTTTGCCTCAAATCCCTGATACGCCCGGTAATTGATTTCCCCAAGCCGGGCGTCATCTTTCGCGACATCACCCCGCTCTACCAATCGCCCCGCGCCATGCGCGAAATCGCCGACCGCTTTATCGAGCGCTACGTCGAGGCTGACTTCAGCCACATCGGCGCCATGGATGCCCGCGGCTTTCTGATTGGCTCGGTACTGGCTCACCAGCTCAACAAACCGCTGATCCTGTTTCGCAAACAAGGCAAATTGCCCGCTGACGTATTGGCCGAAGGCTATCAGACGGAATATGGCGAAGCGTTTCTGGAAGTTCACGCCGACAGCTTGTGCGAAGGCGACTCGTTGCTGATCGTCGATGACTTGATCGCCACTGGCGGCACCTTGATCGCCGCTGCCAACCTGGTTCGCCGCATGGGCGCCCAGGTATTCGAAGCGGCAGCGATCATTGACCTGCCTGAGCTGGGTGGCTCGCAGCGCCTGCAGGATCTGGGTATACCGACATTCTGCCTGACCGAATTTTCGTTGACCGAGTAATACCGACACATCACCCGTGGAAGCGGGCTGGCTCGCGATGCTGACACCGCGGCATTCAGTTGAACCGCGCCGAAGCCATCCCGAGCAAGCCCGCTCCCACAGGCGTCACCCCCCGGCAATTGCAGTCAGAGCGTAATCGGTCGACGCCCCGAGAACGAATGAGCCAGGGTGCCGCCATCGACCAGCTCAAGCTCGCCTCCCAACGGCACACCATGAGCGATACGCGAAGCGATCAGGCCTTTATTGCTGAGCAGTTGAGCAATGTAATGTGCAGTAGCTTCGCCTTCGACCGTGGGATTGGTCGCCAGGATCACTTCTGCAAAGGTGCCCTGCTCAGCAATGCGGGTCATTAATTGCGGAATGCCAATGGCCTCTGGCCCCAGGCCATCCAGCGGTGACAAGTGGCCCTTGAGCACGAAGTAACGTCCGCGATAGCCGGTCTGCTCCACGGCATACACGTCCATCGGGCCCTCGACCACACACAGCAAGGTGTCATCACGGCGCACGTCGGCACACTGGGGGCACAGATCGTCTTCGGTGAGGGTTCTGCACAGACGGCAATGCCCGACGCCTTCCATCGCCTGGGTCAAGGCCAGCGCCAGACGCGAGCCGCCGCTGCGATCACGCTCAAGCAATTGCAGAGCCATGCGCTGCGCGGTCTTTTGACCTACACCCGGCAAGGTACGCAAGGCATCGATCAGTTGGCGAATCAGGGGGCTGAAGCTCATAGGGAAAGGTCCGACAAAACAACGAGACGCGGTTTATACCCGCGGTGCGGGATGACGTCAAATGCCCGTAAAAAAGGCAAAAAAATGCCAGGCTCAGGGCCTGGCATTCAGGAGCGCCTTAGAACGGCAGCTTCATGCCCGGCGGCAGTTGCATGCCGGCGGTCACGCCAGACATTTTGTCCTGGCTGTTGGCTTCGATCTTGCGCACGGCGTCGTTGACCGCAGCGGCGAACAGATCCTCCAGCACTTCACGGTCGTCTTCGCTGACGCCTTCAAGCAGGGCCGGATCAATGCTGACACGCTTGATGTCGTGACGACCGGTCATGACCACAGTCACCATATCGCCGCCGGCCTTGCCGGTGACTTCTGCATTGGCCAGTTCTTCCTGCATCTTGGCCATTTTTTCCTGCATCTGCTGCGCCTGCTTCATCAGGCCGGCCATGCCACCTTTCATCATGGGAATCACCTCAAACGTTATTTGGACAATGCTCCCGCAATCAAAACGACTGCGGGCTGTGAGTTTTTACCCTGGCGTTACTAAGCCTGGGCCTGCGCAACATCGACAGGTTGAATCGTATCTTCCCGCACTGCCGCACCGAACTGTTCGATCATTTGCTGGATCAGCGGATCCGCATAGATCGACTCCTCTGCCAGTCGCTGACGCTCTGCACGAAAACGCGAAGCAGCCTGGGCCGGGGTTTCCTGTTCCGGCTTGACCAGTTCGATAGTCACTTTGAGCGTGCGTTGAGTGTACTGGTTCAACGCCTCGTTGAGTCGGCGCTGCTGGGTCAGGTTAAACAGCGCACTGTGAGCCGGATCCAGATGCAACAACCAGTCATCCCCGTCTACGGCGATCAAGGTGCAGTTGGCACCAATGCTGGCGGTCATGCCCGATACCGGTAATTTGGGGAACATGTTCAGCCATTCAAGGGCCAGCCCGGTGGCAGGCATGGCCGCAGGCAACGGCTCGGGCTCCGGAGATGGCTCGGCCGCATGCTCGCTGGCCAGTTCGTCAAGGTAGCTGTAGGCCGCCGAATCCATGTCCGGCTCGATATAGTCTTCGTCCAGCGGCGGCTCATCGTCGCGATCCATACCCGACAGTGCCGCATCAACCTGCTCCGGGGTCGGCTCGGGGATGGACTCCTCGCTCCACTGCGGCGCATCCGGCACAACGCTGTCTGGCGTAGGCAGGGGCATCGGCGGCAACTCGGGCGGCTCACCGACGGTGTCCAGCACCGACTCAGGCGCAGCCTCGACCTCGATCACCGGTACTGACGGCTCGTTCCAGGGCAAGTCCTTTTCTGGCACGGCAGGCGCCTTGGGAGGCTCCACAGGCGCAGGAGCGATCACGGGCTCTGCAATCTCGACAATCGGCGTGGGCGCAACAGCAGGCGCAATGACTACTGGCGCAACAGGTGTTGCAGCCGCCAGGGTTTGGGCGGAATCAACTGTGGCCTGGCTGATCCCCACTGGCTTTAGCGGCTGACTCGGCGCATTGCCGGTATCTGCCGGGCGGAAGGCCAGCATTCGCAGCATGACCATTTCAAAGCCACCACGCGGGTCTGGCGCCAGCGGCAAATCACGCCGGCCAATCAGGCCCATCTGGTAATAAAACTGGACGTCTTCGGCCGGCAGCGCCTTGGCCAGGGCCAGCACGCGATCGCGGTCGCCGTGACCATTGTCAACGCCATCGGGCAACGCCTGGGCAATGGCAATCCGGTGAAATACGTTAAGAATTTCGGACAGCACGCCATTCCAGTCCGGACCCTGCTCGGCCAGATGACGCACAGCCTCAAGCAGCGCCCGGGCATCGCCTTCGATCAAGGCGTGCAGCAAGTCAAAAACCTGGCCGTGGTCAAGGGTACCGAGCATGGCGCGCACATCGCCAGCCAGGACCTTGCCTTCGCCAAATGCAATGGCCTGATCGGTCAGGCTCATGGCATCGCGCATCGAACCATCGGCTGCACGACCCAATAGCCACAGCGCGTCGTCTTCAAATGGCACGTTTTCAGCACTGAGCACGTGGGTCAAATGCTCGACCACACGCTCGGGCGTCATGTTTTTCAGGGAAAACTGCAGGCAGCGCGACAGGATCGTGGCCGGCAATTTTTGCGGATCAGTGGTCGCCAGAATGAATTTTACGTAGGGCGGCGGTTCTTCGAGGGTCTTGAGCAGCGCATTGAACGAATGGCTGGAAAGCATGTGCACTTCGTCGATCAGGTAGACCTTGAAGCGCCCACGGCTTGGTGCGTACTGCACGTTGTCGAGCAGTTCACGGGTGTCCTCCACCTTGGTACGGCTGGCGGCGTCGATTTCGATCAGGTCGACAAAACGCCCTTCATCGATTTCGCGACACACCGAGCACTCGCCGCAGGGAGTCGACGTAATACCTGTTTCACAGTTCAGGCATTTGGCGATGATCCGCGCGATGGTGGTCTTGCCGACGCCACGGGTACCGGTAAACAGGTAGGCATGGTGCAGGCGCTGACTGTCCAGGGCATTGATCAGAGCCTTGAGCACATGGGTCTGGCCGACCATTTCGCGGAACGAGCGCGGACGCCATTTACGTGCAAGAACCTGATAACTCATTGATAACCGTCGCGTCTGAAAAGCGGAAGGGGCTAATGCTAGCGGAGCAAGGGCAAAATTGCATCCGATGAGCACTTTTAACTGCTCGCAGTCTCTGCGCAACAGGTTTTACCCACGCACGGCAACGCGCCGACAAATCAGCAGAAGGCCTGAAGACAGGATCACACGATTGGAATTTTGACTAAAACCCTGCAGGACTGAGGATTTTTAAAATGGAGGCAACCCCACCAGCCACACCCCGGCACACAATGTTCCCGCTGTGGCTGCTTCCTTCCGGATCTGACCAGGTTCACGGGTAATCGTTGCGGGGGGACCGATAGGGTCACCATAACAACATCCGCCTAGCAGCGAACGGCGCCATTGTACCTGTCTGAGAAAAACTTACAACCGCTGCTGCAATAATAAAAAAATGAATGGGTTCAAGTACTTGGATTCGGGTTGAAACACTGCCTCGCAACCCGGCACAGGTCATTTGTGGGAGCGGGCTTGCCCGCGATGGCTTGTGCGCGGTTCAACTGAGACACCGCGTCGCCTGCATCGCGAGCAAGCCCGCTCCCACAGCCATTACTGAATCGAAATACCCTGCTCTTTCAAAAACGCCACAAAGGCTTCTTCATCCAGCACCTTGAGCCCCAGCTCATTGGCCTTGACCAGCTTGGAGCCCGCTCCCGGACCCGCAACCACGCAATGGGTCTTGCCGGAAACCGAACCCGAGACCTTGGCCCCAAGGCTTTCCAGCTTGTCCTTGGCGATGTCCCGGCTCATCAACTCCAGCGAACCGGTCAGCACCCAGGTCTGACCCGCCAGCGGCAAGCCTTCCACGTCCTTTTTCTCACTTTGCCAGTGCATGCCGAAATCTCGCAGCTGCGCTTCGACTTCGAGGGCCAGACGGGCATTTTCAGGGTGATCGAAAAACTCACGCACGGCCTTGGCTTGCTTTTCAGGTAATGCCTGACGCATATCGAGCCAGTCCGCATTGATCACGCCTTCGAGCGAGCCAAATTTCTCGGCCAGCTTTTGCGCCCCGCCCGGCCCAACCGAAGGAATGTGCAGCTTGTCGATCAGACCACCCAGCGTCGTACTGGCCGCGAACTCGGCACCCAGGTCGCCCTGATCCTGCAATTCCAGTCCACGCTCCAGCAATTGAGCGATCACCTGCTGGTTATGCGCATCGCTGAAGAAGCTGTGAATTTCGTGCGCCACTTCCAGCCCGACATCAGGCAAATAGGTGAGCACTTGCGGCAGGGCACGCTGTACCCGCTCCAGAGAGGCCAGGGAGCGCGCCAGCACCTTGGCAGTCTCTTCACCCACATCAGGAATACCCAGCGCGTAGATAAAGCGAGCCAATGTCGGACGCTTGCTGTCGGCGATGGCCTGCAGCAGGTTCTTGCTCGACAACTCGGCAAAGCCTTCAAGATCGACTATCTGCTCGAAAGCCAGGGTGTAAAGGTCAGCAGGCGAACTCACCAGCCCCTCGTCCACCAACTGCTCGACGCTCTTTTCGCCCAGGCCTTCTATGTCCATTGCGCGGCGCGAGACAAAATGAATGATCGCCTGCTTGAGCTGAGCACCGCAGGCCAGACGTCCCACACAACGATAAACCGCGCCTTCGGTGATGGTTTCACGGCCTTTGCTGCGCTTGATCAGTTGCGTGCGCTCGACATGGGAGCCACACACCGGGCAGCTTTCAGGAATATGCACCGCACGGGCATCTTCAGGACGACGCTCCAGCACAACTTGCACCACCTGGGGAATCACATCCCCTGCACGACGAATAATCACCGTGTCGCCAATCATCAGCCCCAGTCGGGCCACTTCATCCATGTTGTGCAGGGTTGCATTGGATACGGTCACACCGGCCACCTTGACCGGCTTGAGGCGTGCCACGGGCGTTACCGCACCGGTGCGCCCTACCTGAAACTCCACATCCAGCAACTCGGTCAGCTCTTCCATTGCCGGGAACTTATGGGCGATGGCCCAACGCGGCTCGCGCGCCCTGAAGCCCAACTCACGTTGTGACGCCAGGTTGTTGACTTTGAACACCACCCCGTCGATCTCGTAAGGCAGCGCCGCTCGGCGCTCCCCAATATCACGGTAGTAATCCAGGCACTCGGCAATCCCGCGGGCCAGTTTCAACTCGTGACTGATGGGCATGCCCCATTGCTGCAACTGCTTGAGATTGCCGATATGGGTGTCAGAGAACTCCTCGGATACCTGCCCCAGGCCGTAGCAGCAAAATTCCAGCGGCCGGCTGGCGGTGATCTTGGAATCCAGCTGACGCAAGCTGCCCGCCGCCGCATTGCGCGGATTGGCGAAGGTCTTGCCGCCAGCGGCGAGCTGAGTCTCATTGAGACGCTCAAAACCGGCCTTGGACATAAACACTTCGCCGCGCACTTCCAGCACTGCGGGCCAGCCGCTGCCATGCAGCTTGAGAGGGATATTGCGCACGGTGCGCACATTGACGCTGATGTCTTCACCCGTGGTGCCATCACCTCGGGTAGCGCCGCGCACCAGATTGCCATCCTGGTACAGCAAGCTCACCGCCAGCCCGTCGAGCTTCGGCTCGCAGCTGTATTCAACTTCGGCGCCACCGCCAAACAGATCCCCGGCGGGCAAATCCAGACCTTCGCTGACACGACGATCAAACTCGCGCATGTCGGTTTCATCGAAAGCGTTACCCAAACTCAGCATGGGCACTTCGTGACGCACCTGAGTAAAGGCGGACAGCGCCGCACTCCCCACGCGCTGGGTCGGCGAGTCGGCGGTGACCAGCTCTGGATGTTCGGCCTCCAGGGCTTTCAACTCACGAAACAGGCGATCGTACTCGGCGTCCGGAATGCTCGGCTCGTCCAGTACGTGGTAACGGTAGTTATGCTGATCCAGTTCAGCGCGCAGCTCGAGAATGCGGGTATTGGCGGCGGTCATGGGGTGTTCTCTCACAAAGCAAAAGAGCAGCCGTAGCTGCTCCTTGTAATAATCATTCAGCATGTGTGCGGGAGCAGCCAAGCCGCCCCCACATGTTCAGCGTTTTTGAGTCAAGGCGCGACGCTCGAATTCAACGATGCGCTGGCGGTAGTGCTCAATGGTTTGAGCCGTCAACACACTGCGCTGATCGTCTTTGAGCTCGCCATTGAGCTCCTGGGACAGCTTGCGTGCTGCCGCAACCATCACGTCGAAAGCCTGCTTGGGATGACGCGGACCCGGCAAGCCAAGGAAGAAACTCACCGCAGGCGTGCTGAACAGGTCAATATCATCCAGATCGAATACGCCCGGCTTTACTGCGTTGGCCATGGAGAACAGGACTTCGCCATTGCCGGCCATGCTTTCGTGACGGTGGAAGATATCCATTTCGCCAAACCGCAAACCGCTTTCAAGAATGTTCTGCAACAGTGCAGGACCTTTGAACCCGGCAGGGTCACGGCTGATCACGCTGATCACCAGGACTTCTTCAGCCGCCTGCTGCGGTTGCTGCTCTTTGACTTCAACAGCCGACACGCTTGGAGCCGAACGACCACGGGGCTTGGTTTCTTGCGCAAAGTCATCATCGCGGGCGCTGATGCTCGGGCCGTCATCCAGGTCAAGATTGAGGTTCAGGTCACCCTGACTCGGCTCACCGCCACGCTTGCCACGCTTGGTGCCTTTATCTCGCGCCGGCATGCTTACGGATGGCAGGTCGTGCTCGTCAAGCATCGGCTCTTTATGATTGGGGGTATCCAGAACCCGTGAAGGGCCCAGGAGCTCGGGGCTGCTTTCGTCGTCAGGGGCGTTGGAAAAGCTGCGGTCAAGACGAAATTTGAGCTTTCCCTTGCCGCCACGCATACGGCGCCAGCCATCAAAAAGAATACCGGCGATAACCACTATGCCGATGACTATCAGCCACTCGCGCAGACCGATTTCCATGTAATCCCGTGCCCCTAAAAAATGATTCTATGAAGAAGAGCCTAAAGCCCTTTAAAACGTGGCGCCAACTCTATGTTCTGACTGGCGTTTTACCCACGTACAAAATAATTAGACGTTAAATTAACACGACCAAAGATAACTTTACACCGTCTGTCGTACTGAGCTAGGCCCATATAGCCCCCGACTTGTAAGTCATATCGGTCAAATAGTTGATATTTCTCTTACAAGAAGAAAAAAATCGTCCTACATGCTTATAGCTCAAGCGTCGACCATTGCCATCGCCTCCTCGACATCTACCGCTACAAGACGTGAGCAACCAGGCTCATGCATCGTCACACCCATCAGCTGATCCGCCATCTCCATGGCGATTTTGTTGTGAGTGATGTAGATGAATTGCACTGTCTGCGACATCTCTTTAACCAAGCGTGCATAGCGGCCTACGTTAGCGTCATCAAGCGGTGCATCGACCTCGTCGAGCATGCAAAACGGCGCCGGATTGAGCTTGAAAATGGCAAACACCAACGCCAATGCCGTCAGGGCCTTCTCGCCACCGGACAGCAAATGAATGGTGCTGTTCTTCTTGCCCGGCGGGCGCGCCATGATGGTCACCCCTGTATCGAGTAAATCTTCGCCCGTCAGTTCCAAATAAGCGCTGCCACCACCGAAAACTTTTGGGAAAAGCGCCTGTAATCCACCATTTATCTGATCAAAGGTGTCTTTAAAGCGGCTCCGGGTCTCTTTGTCGATTTTGCGGATTACGTTTTCCAACGTATCGAGCGCCTCGACCAGATCGGCATCCTGGGCATCCAGATAGCGCTTGCGCTCCGATTGCTGCTGGTACTCATCGATGGCCGCCAGGTTGATCGCGCCCAAACGCTGGATTCGCGCCGCAATGCGCTCCAACTCTTCTTCGGCCTGCTGCTCATTGACCTCGCTGTTCAGGGTGGCAAGCACCCCATGCAAATCATAGCCGTCTGCCAGTAACTGATCCTGCAACGCCGTACGCCGCACGCTCAGGGCTTGCCACTCCATGCGCTGCTGCTCCAGCTGGCCACGAATCAGCTGCGATTGTTGCTCAGCCTGATTTCGGCGCTTTTCAGCATCCCGCAATTCGCGGTCTGCATCTTCAAGTGCGGTCTGGGCAATCTTGAGTTCTTCATCCACGCTCAAGCGCTTGTCGAGCAATTCTTCGAGTTTCAGACGCAACTCTTCAAGCGGCGCTTCGCCCTCCTCCAGATTGAGGCTGAGCTGCTCGCGCTTTTCAGCCAGGCGCTCGGCCTGCAGCTCCAGTCGCTCAAGAGCCTGGCGAGTCGAATCGTGCTGCGCTTTCAGCGAGCCCAGACGAACCGCCAACTGGTGCGCGTGATCCTTGTGCTGCCGGGCATCCTGCCGCACCCGATCAAGACGCTCGCGCAGGCTGTCGCGCTGGGCCAGCAGCAGCTCGCGCTGCTCAGTGTCGGTGGCCATCGCATCCAGTGCATCCTGCAAGAGCAGGCGCGCCTCGCCCACCTGCTCATGCTCAAGTGCGCGCTGCTCACCCAGCTCGGCCAGCTCTTCATCCAGACGACGACGGCGCAGGGTCAATTGTTCGACCTTGGCTTTGCTGGCGGACAGCCTGGCCTTGATCTCGCCCTGCTGACGCGCCTCGTCCTGCATGCGACGACGAACCTGCTCGCGCGCGTCTTCCTGAGTGAGCTGCTGCTCTCTCAGACGCTGGAGCTGTTCTTCCAGAGTCGCAAGCGTCGCTTCGCGCTCTTCGCGCTCAAGCCCCAGACGCTGGATTTCCTGCCCACGCGCCAAGACGCCACTTTCGGCCTCACTGGCACGTCGCACCCGCAAAAAGTTGCGTCCAACCCAATAGCCGTCACGGCTGATCAGGCTTTGGCCGTCAACCAATTGCGCACGCAATGCCAGGGCCTGCTCAAGGGTCTCTACCGGTTTTACCTGACCCAACCAGGGCGCCAGATCAAAATCAGCCTCGACCTTTTCCAGCAAACTGCCCGCCAAATGAGAGGCCTGGGCCCCGCCACTGAACAAGCGCAAATCACCTTGGGCAAAACCGGCCAGATCCAGCCGTGCGAAGTCGTCGACCAACACGGCCTGCAAATCGGCACCCAGCACGGTTTCGACCGCCAGCTCCCACCCTGCTTCAACCCGCAAGCCCTCGGCCAGTCGAGGCTGTTCAGCCAGTTGTTGCTGACGCAGCCATTCACCAGCGCCAGTGCCCGGGTCGAGCGCTGCCTGTTGCAGGGCTTCAAGGGAAGCCAGGCGACCGTTGAGTCGCTGCAGCTCGCCCTGAGCCTGCTGTTGACTCTGTGTCGCCTGGTGCAAGTCGTGGCGCACTTGCTCCAGACGCTCGACCAGTTGTTCTTCGCTGGCGTGTAATGTTTCCTGGGACAACTCGCTGATGGCCAGTTGCTCACTTAACTCAAGGATCGCCGCATCTTCAGGGTCTGCCGCCAGCAAGGCGCGCTCTTCAGCCAACCGGCGCTGACGCTCGGCCACACGCTCCATGCTGGTTTCCAGCTGCTGGATGCGAGCTTGCAGGACTTCGGACTGGCGCTGGGGCTCGGCTGAGCGCTGATTGAAGCTGTCCCACTGCTCCTGCCAACCGTGCATGGTGTGCTCGGACACCTCCAGCGCAGCAGCGGCTTCTTCGGCGGCAGCGCTGGTCAGCTCTTGCTCGGGCTCCAGCATGTGCAGCTCTTCACCCAGGGTCGCAAGCATCGTGCGGTCATGACCCAAATGGGATTCGGTTTCCAGGCGCGAGCGCTCGGCTTCGCGCAGGTCATCCTGCAATTGGCGCAAACGCTGCTGACCATGCTGAATGCTTTGCTCGACACGGGCGATGTCCCCCCCTACCGAATAGAAGCGCCCTTGCACCAGATTGAAGCGCTCTGACAGATCGTGGTGCCCGTCACGCAGGCGTTCGATGCTGGCATCCGCATTGCGTTGCTCGGCCACCAGGGCTTCAAAGCTGACTTCCTGATTGCCGATGATCGCTTCGCGCTGCCCCACCTGCTCGTTCAGCGCCTGCCAACGCAAGGCCGACAGCTGTGCCTTGAGCTGACGCTCCTCGGCTTTGTACTCCTGATACTTTTCAGCCGCCTGGGCCTGACGATGCAGGCGCTCAAGCTGACGACCCAACTCGTCCCGCAGGTCGGTCAGACGGGCGAGGTTTTCGTGGGTGCGGCGAATACGGTTTTCGGTCTCGCGGCGACGCTCCTTGTACTTGGAGATGCCGGCCGCTTCCTCGATGAAGTTGCGCAGGTCTTCAGGCTTGGACTCGATCAGCTTGGAGATCATGCCCTGCTCGATAATCGAGTAGCTGCGCGGCCCCAGGCCCGTTCCGAGGAAGATGTCGGTGATGTCACGACGACGGCACTTGGTGCCGTTGAGGTAATAGGTCGTCTGGCTGTCACGGGTGACTTTGCGCCGAATGGAAATTTCGGCGTAGGCCGCATACTCACCCAGCAGCGTGCCGTCGGAGTTGTCAAAAACCAGCTCGATGCTGGCCTGACTCACCGGTTTGCGGGTGGTGGAACCGTTGAAGATGACATCCGTCATCGACTCGCCACGCAGGTTTTTGGCCGAACTTTCGCCCATGACCCAGCGTACGGCATCGATGATGTTCGACTTTCCGCAGCCGTTGGGACCTACAACCGCAGCCATGTTGCTGGGAAAGGTCACCGTTGTCGGATCAACGAAAGACTTGAAGCCCGCCAGCTTGATACACGTCAGGCGCACGCTCAGGCATCCGTCAAGGCAGACAGCACCAGGGCACAACTGCGCTGGGCATAGTTGCTCAGCACCACGCGAATTTGCACAAGGTCGCGAGCCAGTACGGCTTCGAGCAACTGCGCAAACAACGCCAGATACTCACTCATCTCAGCCTTGCGTTGATCCAGCGCCAGGTAATAGGCGCGGCTCATGGCCGGGTGCAGGTTCTCGACGGTTTCCTGCAAGTAGGGATTGTCGGCAAACGGGTACGCCGCACGCATCACATTGAAGCTGTCTTCAACGAAGCTGCTGATGTCCTGGCGCTCGTAGCTGGCAATCAGGCGTTGCTGGATTTGCAGAAACGGACCCAGATCGGCCTGCACGGCCCAGCGCTGGGCAACGGCATTGCCGAGCAGGATGTACATCTCGCTCATCAAGGTGCACAGGCTCTGTACATTGTGTGCGGTGAGCTCGGTCACATGGGCGCCACGTCTCGGAAGGATGGCGATGAGATGTCGGCGCTCAAGGATCAACAACGCTTCGCGCACAGAGCCGCGGCTGACATTGAGCGCCAGCGTCACTTTCTGTTCTTGAATGCGTTCCCCAGGCTTTAGCTCGCCGCGAATGATGCGTTCGGCGAGGTGGTGAGCGATTTGCTCGGCGAGGCTGTCCGGCGCCTTGAACGTCATGTTTTACCTTCAAAATCTTTGATCAGTGCAGGCGGCGCAGTGTAACGCACTTGGTGCGTGCTCGCGCAGAGCATCAGGGGCCGAATATGGCACGAAATAAGCAAATAAATCCCGTGGATTCAAATCACAGGGATGACCGATCTCTATTTCTTGACCCGCAGGTCAGCTTTAGCTAAATTCAGTACATCCCGCGTTACAACAATAATGATTATGCGAGGCCTTCCGTGATCCAGTTCCTACTTAACCAGACGCTGCGCACCGAGCACACGCTGGACCCGAATTTAACCGTGCTCAATTATTTGCGTGAACACCTGCACAAATCCGGCACCAAGGAAGGTTGCGCGAGCGGCGACTGTGGCGCCTGCACAGTGGTAGTAGGCGAACTGCACACAAATGACCAGGGCCTTGAGCGTGTGCGCTATCGCAGTCTCAACTCGTGCCTGACTTTTGTGTCGGCGTTGCACGGCAAGCAACTGATCAGCGTCGAAGACTTGAAGCACAAAGGCCAACTGCACAGCGTGCAGCGGGCAATGGTCGACTGCCACGGTTCACAGTGCGGTTTCTGCACGCCGGGTTTTGTGATGTCCCTGTTCGCCCTGCAAAAAAACAGCTCGGGCCAGCCTGATAGCCATCAGGCCCACGAAGCACTGGCGGGCAACCTGTGCCGCTGCACCGGTTACAGGCCGATCCTGGCCGCCGCCGAACAAGCCTGCGGCGCACAACAGCATGACCAGTTTGATGCGTATCAAGACGAAACCATCACCCTTCTCAAGTCCATTTCCCCTACACAGACCGGGGAACTGAACAGCGGTGACAAACGCTGCCTGCTGCCCTTGACCATCAGTGATCTGGCCGAGCTGTATGAGTCCCAACCCCAGGCACGCCTGCTGGCCGGAGGCACCGATCTGGCCCTGGAAGTCACGCAGTTCCATCGTCCGCTGCCGGTCATGATTTACGTCGGCAACGTGGCCGAAATGAAGCTCATCGAGCGCTTCGATGATCGCCTTGAAATAGGCGCGGCCGTTTCGCTGACAGACGCTTACGGCACGCTCAAGGCCGAGTACCCGGACTTCGGCGAACTGCTGCAGCGCTTCGCCTCGCTGCAAATCCGCAACCAGGGAACCCTGGGAGGCAATATCGGCAATGCCTCGCCGATTGGTGACTCACCGCCGCTGCTGATCGCTCTGGGCGCGCAGCTGGTACTGCGCAAGGGCCAAAGCCGACGCACCCTGGCGATCGAGGACTACTTCATCGACTACCGGGTAACCGCGCGCCAGGAAGGGGAATTTATCGAAAAAATCATTATTCCCCGTGCTGACGCCAGCCATTCATTTCGTGCCTACAAGATCTCCAAGCGTCTGGACGATGACATCAGCGCCGTATGCGCGGCATTCAACCTGCGTATCGACAACGGCGTGGTGAGCGGGGCTCGCGTGGCATTCGGAGGCATGGCCGCCATCTCCAAACGCGCCAACGCCTGCGAAGCTGCACTGCTCGGCGCAGACTGGAACTCGATCACCATTGAACGCGCCTGCACGGCATTGGCAACAGATTTCACCCCGTTGTCAGATTTTCGCGCCAGCAAGGAATACCGCCTGTTGAGTGCCCAGAACCTGCTGCGCAAGTACTTCATCGAACTGCAGGCACCACAGCTTGAGACGCGGGTAACAGCTTATGTCTAACCATCACAAGATCGAGCCAACCCAGGCCGAATTGACGGCCCTGTTCCAACAGGACCTGAAAACGGGTGTAGGTCGCAGCGTCAAGCATGACAGCGCCGAAAAGCACGTCTCGGGTGAGGCGCAGTACATCGATGACCGGCTCGAATTCCCCAACCAGCTGCATCTCTACGCACGCCTGTCAGACCGGGCTCACGCCAGAATCGTCCGCGTCGACACTACGCCCTGCTACGCCTTTGAAGGTGTGCGTCTGGTCATTACCCACGAGGACATTCCCGGCCTCAAGGACATCGGCCCGCTGCTGCCCGGCGACCCGTTGCTGGCCATCGACAAGGTGGAATATGTAGGCCAGGCAGTCCTGGCGGTAGCCGCCCATGACCTGGACACCGCGCGCATGGCGGCAATGGCCGCCATTATCGAATACGAAGACCTGGAGCCAGTGCTGGATGTAGTCCAGGCGCTACGCAACAAGCACTTTGTGCTCGACACCCACACCCATGAACGGGGCGACTCAAGCGGCGCGCTGGCGGGGGCCGACAATCGCCTGCAGGGCAGTTTGCATATCGGTGGACAGGAACACTTCTATCTCGAAACACAGATCTCATCGGTAATGCCCACCGAAGACGGCGGGATGATCGTGTACTGCTCCACGCAAAACCCTACCGAAGTGCAAAAGCTGGTGGCTGAAGTACTGGATGTTTCGATGAACAAAATCGTCGTCGACATGCGGCGCATGGGCGGCGGCTTTGGCGGCAAGGAGACGCAGGCTGCAGGCCCTGCGTGCATGTGTGCAGTGGTGGCACGCCTGACCGGGCAGCCCACCAAAATGCGCCTGCCACGGGTCGAAGACATGCTGATGACCGGCAAGCGCCACCCGTTTTATATCGAGTACGACGTCGGCTTTGACGCCCGTGGCCGGCTGCAGGGCATCAAGCTGGATCTGGCGGGCAACTGCGGCTGCTCACCGGACCTGTCCAACTCCATCGTCGACCGCGCCATGTTCCACGCCGATAACGCGTACTACCTGGGCGATGCGACGATCAATGGCTATCGCTGCAAGACCAATACCGCGTCAAACACTGCCTACCGCGGGTTTGGCGGCCCGCAAGGCATGGTCGCAATCGAAGAAGTCATGGACCACATTGCCCGCCATTTGGGTCTGGATCCCCTGGCCGTGCGCAAGGCCAACTACTACGGCAAAACCAAACGCAATGTGACTCACTACTACCAGACCGTGGAGCACAACCTGCTGGAAGAAATGACCGCCGACCTGGAAGCCAGCAGCCACTACGCCGAACGCCGGGAGTTAATCAAGGCGTTCAACGCCAATAGCCCCATCCTTAAGAAAGGTTTGGCACTGACTCCGGTCAAGTTCGGAATATCCTTTACCGCCAGCTTTCTCAATCAGGCAGGAGCACTGGTTCACATCTACACCGATGGCAGCATCCATCTCAACCACGGCGGCACCGAGATGGGCCAGGGGTTGAACACCAAGGTCGCGCAAGTGGTGGCCGAAGTGTTCCAGGTGGAAATCAGCCGGGTGCAGATCACTGCCACCAACACGGACAAGGTCCCGAATACCTCGCCTACAGCGGCTTCAAGCGGGGCTGACCTCAATGGCAAGGCCGCGCAAAATGCAGCCGAGACCATCAAGCTAAGGCTGGTGGAGTTTGCCGCCGGCAAGTATCAGGTCGAGCAACAGGAGGTGATTTTCCACAATGGCCAGGTGCGCGTTGGCGAACAGGTCATCAGCTTTGAAACCCTGATCCAGCAGGCCTATTTCGGCCAGGTGTCGCTGTCGAGTACAGGCTTCTACAAAACGCCAAAGATCTTCTATGACCGCACTCAGGCACGGGGACGGCCGTTTTACTACTTTGCCTTTGGTGCCGCCTGCGCCGAAGTGATCGTTGACACCCTCACCGGCGAATACAAAATGTTGCGCACGGATATCCTGCACGACGTTGGCGCTTCGCTGAACCCGGCCATCGACATCGGCCAGGTGGAAGGCGGCTATATTCAGGGCGCCGGGTGGCTGACCATGGAGGAACTGGTGTGGAACGCCAAAGGCAAATTGATGACCAATGGCCCGGCCAGCTACAAGATACCTGCCGTGGCGGATATGCCACTGGACCTGCGCGTCACGCTGGTAGAAAACCGAAAAAACCCGGAAGACACCGTATTCCACTCCAAAGCAGTCGGCGAGCCGCCGTTCATGCTCGGTATCGCGGCCTGGTGTGCAATCAAGGACGCCGTGGCGAGCTTGGCCGACTATCGCGTACAACCTGCCATTAACGCCCCGGCCACCCCGGAACGGGTCCTGTGGGGCTGTGAGCAAATGCGCAAGGTTTTGTCGGGAGATCAGCATGAATAACTGGATCAGCGCCCTGGCCGAGTTGCAGCAGCAGGGAGAGCCCTGCGTGCTGGTCACCATCATTGAGGAGCAAGGCTCGACACCTCGCAATGCCGGTTCAAAAATGGTGATCTGCGCGCACCAGACATTCGACACCATTGGCGGCGGTCATCTGGAATACAAGGCGATGGAGATTGCCCGCCAGATGCTGGGCAGCGGCAAGCAAGACACCCATCTGCAACGCTTCAGCCTGGGCGCCAGCCTGGGCCAGTGTTGCGGAGGAGTGACCGTATTGCTGTTCGAACCCATGGGCCAGGTCCAGGCACACATCGCCGTATTTGGCGCAGGTCATGTGGCCCGGGCACTGGTGCCCCTGCTCGCCAGCCTGCCCTGCCGGGTGCGCTGGATTGACTCGCGGGAGCAGGAGTTCCCGGCGCTCATCCCCCAAGGCGTAGAAAAAATCGTCACCGACGAGCCCGTCGACGAGATTCAAGCACTGCCAGCGGGTTGCTACTGCATCGTCATGACGCATAATCACGCCCTGGATCTGGAACTCAGCGCCGCCCTGCTCAAACGCAACGACTTTACCTACTTCGGCTTGATTGGCTCTAAAACCAAACGCGTGAAGTTCGAACACCGCCTGCGTGACCGGGGTATCAGCGCATCACATGTGCAGCGCATGCGCTGCCCGATGGGATTGAGCGAAGTCAAAGGCAAACTGCCTGTCGAAATCGCAATTTCCATCGCAGGCGAAATCATCGCCACCTACAACACCCACTTCGGCCAGCACACCGCCTGTGCCGACAGCGCGCCATCCGAATCCATTAAACAATTGCTGCCGTCTTCACGACGCAGCCATGCCACACACTGAGAATTATCATGACCTGTAAAGCCTACCGCGCCGCCATTTTGCACAGCATTGCCGATCCCGCCGACGTCGGGATCGAGGCCTCCTATGAATACTTCGAAGACGGTCTGCTGGTGGTGGAAAACGGGCAGATCAAAGCGGTCGGGCCTGCCAGCGAACTGCTCGCAACACTGGCTGGCGACATAGACGTCACCGAGTACAAGGATGCCCTGATCACACCGGGCTTTATCGATACGCACATCCACTTTCCGCAGACCGGGATGATTGGTGCCTACGGCGAGCAATTGCTCGACTGGCTCAACACCTACACCTTCCCGTGCGAAAACCAGTTCGCCGACAAGGCACATGCTGACGAAGTTGCCGATATTTTCCTCAAGGAACTGCTGCGCAATGGCACCACTACGGCGCTGGTGTTTGGGAGTGTGCATCCGCAATCGGTCGATGCCTTGTTTGAAGCGGCACAGCGACTGGACCTGCGCCTGATCGCCGGCAAAGTGATGATGGACCGCAACGCCCCCGAATACCTGACCGACACAGCCGAAACCAGTTACATCGAAAGCAAGGCGCTGATCGAACGCTGGCACGGGAAAGGCCGCCTGCATTACGCCGTTACCCCGCGCTTTGCACCGACCAGCACCCCGGAGCAATTAACCCTGGCGGGCAAGTTGCTGGGTGAATATCCGGATGTGTACCTGCATACCCATATCAGCGAGAACCTTCAGGAAATCGAGTGGGTCAAGTCGCTGTTCCCTGAGCGCAAAGGCTATCTGGATGTGTATGACCACTACCAACTGCTGGGTGAGCGTTCGGTGTTTGCCCACGGCGTGCATCTGTGTGATGAGGAATGTGCACGCCTGGCCGAAACAGGCTCTGCGGTGGCTTTCTGCCCGACTTCCAATCTGTTTCTGGGCAGCGGCCTGTTCAACCTGCCGATGGCCGAGAAGCACAAACTCAATGTGGGCCTGGGAACGGATGTTGGCGCAGGTACCAGCTTCTCGTTGCTCAACACATTGAACGAAGCCTACAAGGTCATGCAGTTGCAAGGCGCTCGTCTGGATCCGTTCAAATCGTTGTATCTGGCCACTCTGGGCGGCGCGCGGGCACTGCGCCTGGAAGACCGGATCGGCAACCTGCAACCGGGTAGCGATGCCGACTTCGTGGTACTGGACTACAACGCAACGCCGCTGATGAGCTATCGCCTGAAGCAATCAAAAAACATCGCTGAAACGTTGTTTGTATTGATGACCCTGGGCGACGACCGCACGGTGCAACAGACCTATGCAGCGGGCAATCTGGTGCATCAGCGCTGAATGAATGGCTACCTTGGCCTGCACACTGTTACAGGCCATAGAGAGTTAAAGCCTTGTAGCAGCTGCCGAAGGAACGAGGCTGCGTTCGGCGACGTAGTCGTCGTAAACCCTGAAAACCTGGTTTAACTGATACACCGCAGTCTCAGATTTTACGACGGCTGCGCCGCCGAACGCAGCCGTCGTTCCTCGGCAGCTGCTACGGGATTTGACTCGCCTTACAGACAAGTAGCTACACGATTGCAACGACTCTTAGAGCTTGGCAGCAGGCCGGGGGCCTTTGCTCTTGGTTTGCAGCAAGTGCGAAAACACCGCGTGCAGGTCATCCGAGGCGCTTTCTTCGTCAAGGTTGAGCTTGCTGTCGATGTGATCCATGTGGTGCATCATCAGGTGCACGGCCTGGGAAGCATCACGGGCTTCAATGGCATCGATCAACTGCATGTGTTCGTCGTAGGAGCAATGTGAGCGGTTGCCACTCTCGTACTGAGCAATGATCAACGAGGTTTGCGATACGAGGCTGCGCTGAAAGCTGATCAGCGGCGCATTTTTAGCCGCTTCTGCCAACTTCAAGTGGAACTCGCCTGACAGCCGGATACCCGCGCCACGATCGCCTCGCGAAAAGCTGTCGCGCTCGTCCTGCACCATTTTGCGCAGTTGCGACAAGTCATCGGCAGTAGCGTGGACCACCGCCAATTCAGTAATGGCCTTTTCAACCAGTCGACGCGCCAGAAACACCTGCCGCGCTTCTTCTACGCTCGGGCTCGCTACCACCGCACCACGATTGGGACGCAGCAGCACCACCCCTTCATGGGCCAGGCGCGACAATGCACGACGAATAATGGTGCGGCTCACCCCGAAGATTTCGCCCAATGCCTCTTCACTCAACTTTGTGCCAGGCGCCAGACGCTGTTCGAGGATCGCCTCAAAAATATGCGCATAGACGATATCGTCCTGGGTTCCACTGCGGCCGGCCTTGCCAGCGCGGGATTGTTTCTTGAGAGGCTGCAACTGTTCGTTCATGGTTACTCGTGTGGGGAAGCGGCGGCGGATGAAGTTACGCTAATACGTAAACGGGCGTCGCTGACTGGTAATTAATGCAAAAAGCAAGACTCATTGTACACAAGCCAGAGTGCCAGTACGACTGTACGGTCATATACGATCCCGTCTGTATCGCAATGAAATGTGACATTTGCGTTTAGGCTTGCGCCTTGCTCTAACTCTTATCAAGAACAAGGAATGCCGCTCCATGACGGACGCCACTCAGCCACGCTTGCACCCTCTGGCAGACACCTCTCCCTCGGCTGTAGTCGCAGGGTTTATCGCCATGATGACTGGCTACACCAGTTCCCTGGTCCTCATGTTTCAAGCAGGTCAGGCAGCGGGACTCACCAGCGGGCAGATCTCGTCATGGATTTGGGCGCTGTCGATCGGCATGGCCATTTGCAGCATAGGCTTGTCTTTACGCTACCGCACACCGATTACCATCGCCTGGTCAACGCCGGGGGCTGCGCTGCTGATCACCAGCCTGGGCGGTGTCAGCTACCACGAAGCCATCGGCGCCTACATCACTTGTGCGGTGCTGGTGATCATCTGCGGCATGACCGGCAGCTTTGAACGTCTGGTCAAACGTATTCCCTCGTCTCTGGCTGCGGCCTTGCTGGCAGGAATCCTGTTCAAGATCGGCAGCGAAATATTCGTCGCTGCCCAGCACCGTACCGGCCTGGTCATTGGCATGTTTTTCACTTACCTGATCGTCAAACGCCTGTCGCCCCGCTATGCGGTACTGGCGGCCCTGGTGATTGGCACTCTGATCTCGGGTTTGCTCGGGCTACTGGACTTCAGCGGTTTCGCCCTCGAAGTGGCGGTACCGGTATGGACCACACCTTCATTCTCGCTGGCCGCAACCATCAGCATCGGTATTCCCCTGTTTGTCGTCGCCATGACGTCGCAAAACATGCCGGGCATCGCCGTGCTGCGGGCCGACGGTTACAGCGTGCCCGCTTCGCCGCTGATCACCACCACCGGCGTGGCTTCACTGCTGCTTGCCCCTTTTGGCTCCCACGGGATCAACCTGGCTGCGATCAGCGCCGCTATCTGCACCGGCCCCCATGCCCACGAAGACCCTAAAAAGCGCTACACCGCGGCCATGTGGTGCGGGATTTTCTATGGCATTGCCGGCGTTTTTGGCGCCACCCTTGCTGCGCTGTTTGCAGCCTTGCCCAAGGAGTTGGTGCTGTCCATTGCTGCACTGGCCCTGTTCGGCTCGATCATCAATGGCTTGACCATTGCCATGAGTGAATCCAGAGAGCGCGAGGCGGCCCTGGTGACCTTCATGGTCACAGCATCGGGCATGAGCCTGTTCTCGGTCGGCTCGGCCTTTTGGGGAATTGTCGCGGGTGTGCTGACCCTGATAATCCTGAACTTTAAATCACGCTGACTGATCAGATCGCCAGCGCCCCACCATCGACAGCCAACGCATGGCCGGTGGTAAACGCCGCGCCGTCCGAGCACAGGTACAAGACGGCGCTGGCGACCTCCTCAACCTTGCCGATGCGCCCCACCGGGTGAATCGCGGCAGCAAACTCGGCCTTGCGCGGATCGGCTTCATAGGCGCGCCGGAACATATCGGTATCAATCACTGCCGGGCACACCGCGTTCACCCGAATATGCTTTTTCGCATATTCGATGGCCGCTGATTTCG
Source organism: Pseudomonas sp. MF06569 (assembly GCF_059862735.1). NCBI lineage: Bacteria > Pseudomonadati > Pseudomonadota > Gammaproteobacteria > Pseudomonadales > Pseudomonadaceae > Pseudomonas > Pseudomonas sp. MF06569. The sequence goes on from NZ_JCBCUZ010000012.1 coordinate 118,746, forward strand.
TCAGCCCGATCACCGCATGTTTGGACGCCGAGTAGATGCTCATCTTCGGCGCAGCCCCCAACCCCGCTACCGATGCCGTGTTGACGATCGCCCCGCCGCCCTGAGCCAGCATCAATGGCAGCTGATATTTCATGCATAACCAGACACCTTTGACGTTCACTCCCATGATCGCGTCGAATTCGTCCAGCGTGCCATCAGCCAGGCGACCATGCTCGATCTCGATCCCCGCATTGTTGAAGGCATAATCCAGCCGACCGTAGGCGCTGATGACCTGCTCCATCAACTGCCTGACTTGCGCCTCCACGGTGACATCACACCTTACGAAAACAGCACTGCCACCCGCCGCCTTTATCTGGTCGACCGTGCATTCGCCCCCTGCCACATCCAGATCGGCCACCACCACTTTCAAGCCTTCGCCCGCAAATGCCAGGGCCGCGGCTCGGCCGATACCTGCTCCAGCGCCCGTAACCACTGCCACTTGCCCGGCAAACGTCATGCCCATTGTTGTTGTCCTCTGAGGGGTACGCCTGCACTGTGAACGGTTCTGGTGCAGTCATCGACTTATTTATCCGAGTGATACAGGCCTGCATATAACCATCACCACAACTGATAAAAACCTATTCGTGATCCGGGATTCACTTGCCCTGAGGCTCAAGAAGGTCTATCAACAGACATCATTTTCCAAGGGGTTATTGCAATGACTGACCAGACAAATCGCCAATTCCTGCTCGCCAAACGTCCAGTCGGTGCAGCGACCCGCGATACATTCACTTTTCAGGAAGTTGCGGTCGTACAACCTAAAGAAGGACAGATCCTTGTCAGGAACGAGTACCTGTCCCTCGACCCGGCCATGCGCGGCTGGATGAACGAAGGCAAGTCCTATATCCCGCCAGTGGCTCTGGGTGAAGTCATGCGCGCACTGGGTGTAGGCAAAGTCATCGCCTCCGCCCACCCCGGCTTTGCCGTCGGTGATTACGTCAATGGCGCCTTGGGGGTTCAGGATTACTTCGTGGGTGAGCCGCGAGGGTTCTACAAAGTAGACCCCGCACTTGCGCCACTGCCTGTGTATTTGTCCGCCTTGGGCATGACCGGCATGACCGCCTACTTCGCCCTGCTCGAAGTAGGCACCCCCAAGGCGGGCGACACCGTGGTGATTTCTGGCGCAGCAGGCGCAGTGGGCAGCATTGCCGGTCAAATCGCCAAGCTTAAAGGCTGCCGCGTAGTGGGCATTGCTGGCGGGAAAGAAAAGTGCGCGTTGCTGACCCAGGAATTGGGCTTTGACGGCGCGATCGACTACAAAAATGAGGATGTTGTCGCGGGGCTTAAACGAGAATGCCCTAAGGGCGTTGATGTGTTTTTCGACAACGTCGGCGGCGATATTCTCGACGCCGTGCTTAGCCGCCTGAATTTCAAGGCTCGTGTCATCATTTGCGGTGCAATTAGCCAGTACAACAACAAGGAGGCCGTGAAAGGCCCGTCCAACTACTTGTCACTGTTGGTCAATCGCGCACGCATGGAAGGCTTTGTAGTGATGGACTATGCCGATCGCTACGTAGCTGCCGGACAGGAAATGGCGGGATGGCTGGCTAAAGGCCAACTAACAAGCAAAGAACATATTGTCGAAGGGCTGGAAAGCTTTCCGGAAAGCCTGATGAAACTGTTTAGCGGGGAAAACTTCGGCAAGCTGGTTCTGAAGCTCTGAAGCGACATGTTGCTGCGGGAGTTGGCTTGCCAACTCCCGCACACTGCTTTAAGCCAGTTCCGCGACCACTGCAGCCAGCGCTTTGGCTGGATCTGCCGCCTGGCTGATTGGACGGCCGATAACCAGGTAATCAGAGCCGGCATCCAGTGCCTGGCGCGGGGTCAGAATACGGCGCTGATCATCCTGAGCACTGCCGGCAGGACGGATCCCCGGGGTCACCAGCTGCAGAGTCGGGTGCGCGGCCTTCAACGCTTGCGCCTCAAGGGCAGAACATACCAGGCCATCCATACCGGCCTTCTCGGCCAGGGCTGCAAGTCGCAACACCTGCTCTTGAGGTTCAATATCCAGGCCTATACCGGCGAGGTCTTCGCGCTCCATGCTGGTCAGTACAGTGACCCCAATCAGCAACGGCTGTGGACCGGTACGCTTGTCGAGCACTTCACGACAAGCAGCCATCATGCGCAAACCGCCAGAACAGTGCACGTTAACCATCCATACGCCCATTTCAGCAGCAGCTTTGACCGCCATTGCCGTGGTGTTGGGGATGTCGTGAAACTTGAGATCCAGGAACACCTCGAAACCCTTGTCACGCAGAGTGCCGACAATTTCCGAAGCGCAGCTGGTGAACAGCTCTTTGCCTACCTTGACGCGGCACAACTTGGGGTCCAACTGATCAGCCAGCTTCAGTGCGGCGTCACGCGTTGGGAAATCCAGGGCGACGATAATAGGAGTCTGGCAGTCGGACATTAGCGGGTTCTCAGGCTGGTCGAAATCGGCGCGCATTGTAGCGGAACCAGCCGCCAACCGGCACCCGATGATCGTAAATTCATGATTTTAGTCATTACCGGGGTAATAACGCGCGCTACCGTATAAGCGGCCTACAATGGAACTAGTACACTCCTACAGACATAAACAGTAATGCACTGCGCAATCCCTGCCCAGTGAAGTTCGAACCAAGGAGAACGCGATGCCGTGGTATGCCTGGTTAATACTTATTGTCGCCATCGGTGCCATCGTGGGTGGTCTGATGACCCTGCGTGACACTGCCAACAAAGTGGAACTCACCGATGAGCAACGCAAGCGCGTAGCCGAACGCAACGCAGAAATGGACGCCAAAGAATCCAAGGACCGATAAACACCTGATTTGGTCAGGAGCTGAATCACAAGGAACGGGTTCCAAAGGCAAAAAGCTACACACCCTTACATGAACATCCAATGCATCGCCTTTGAGCTCAACGCTATGATGGTCCATTGCATAAAGAGACATGTGTCATGCGCTACTCACAAGATCATAAAGCCCAAACCCATCAGCGCATCGTTAAGGAGGCATCAGGCCTGTTCCGTCGAGACGGCATTGGTGCCACGGGCCTGCAGCCACTGATGAAATCCCTGGGCCTCACCCACGGCGGTTTTTATGCTCATTTCTCATCCAAAAACGACTTGGTAGAAAAAGCATTGCAGCACGCTGCTGGCCAGGTTGACGGCATTTGTGCCGAACTGTTCAGCCAGCCACAACCTCTGCACGCATTCATTGATGCATATTTGTCCGAGTGGCACCTGACCTCCCCCCACGAGGGTTGCCCGTTACCAACCATGTCAGCAGAAATGGCACAACAGGGGCAGGCTAGCTCGACCACTGACTACGTGATCGATGCAAGGCTCAAACAGATCCAGGCCACACTGCAAGGGCCAGATGCCGAGGACCAAAGCATTGTCATTTGTAAGCGCTCCATAAACCCCACCAACTTAAAGATGGGTAACGCGCCTAGTTAGGCGACACCAGCGAGCAGTTCCACGGCAACAGCGCTTCGTAATCTTCAACCGAGGTCGCCAGTGGCAGCCGTTCT